>CALDSL010000415.1 GCA_937920255.1 uncultured Anaerolineaceae bacterium
TACGCATGCTCGATGCGGATTCGAATCCCCCCGCCTCGATGGAGAGGATTGAAACACGCGGTAGAAGCGTACCTACGCATGCTCGATGCGGATTCGAATCCCCCCGCCTCGATGGAGAGGATTGAAACTTCATCTTTCTTTCTCCTTGAAGATTGAGTTAGGTTATTCGAATCCCCCCGCCTCGATGGAGAGGATTGAAACTCGAAACAAAACTTCACGTATCAGTGTACCAGCTGTATTCGAATCCCCCCGCCTCGATGGAGAGGATTGAAACGCCCGTTATACCGATTCAATCGAGGCTGGGCAATACATTCGAATCCCCCCGCCTCGATGGAGAGGATTGAAACATCCTCTCGCCGTAGAAGTATTCGAGGAATTCCAGTTATTCGAATCCCCCCGCCTCGATGGAGAGGATTGAAACTCGTAAGACCCAACACGTTCATCTAACGCTGCATCATATTCGAATCCCCCCGCCTCGATGGAGAGGATTGAAACGGGTGGCCGGCTACGATCTTGCTGGCGCTGGAGAGTATTCGAATCCCCCCGCCTCGATGGAGAGGATTGAAACAGGGGCTGCACGCGGACAGAAAACCAACCGGGCTGTAAAATTCGAATCCCCCCGCCTCGATGGAGAGGATTGACCCCCCTCCGGCTCCCCCCAAATCGCAAAAACCGCGATTTAGGGGGAGGGAAGAACCTACCTCGATGGAGAGGATTGAAACCTCCTGTTTCGGTTCGCATAACGAGACTTCTGTGAAGTATTCGAATCCCACCGCCTCGATGGAGAGGAGCCTGGTGGGGTAAATTCCACTGCCACAACGTAACATTTTGAACGCCGGGGCGTTTTTTATAACAGCGCCGGTTGGTTTTTGTTCGCGGCTGCCGGTTCTCCCATTTATTCCAGCATGTTCACCATCGCCGCCGCAATCGCTGCAAATTCCCTTAGAAAATCTCATCTCATTTCCTTCATGCTGATGTAAGATGATATTGTCTTACGATAGTTGGTTGGTGGGGGCTCGGCGCTTGTTTTTTCACCTCGATTGGCTATAATCAAGTTATCCAATGCAATCGCAAATTACATAGTGTCACCTGCGTGGCCGGTGGTTTTACCGCCGCCGGAGCACGATGAGAAACAGGGCGTTCCAACGGGAGGGATTTGTATGGACAGAGGGGTTCTCATTGGTTTAGACACGGTGGGGGTGCAGGATTATATTTTCCGCACCAACGAATTGAAGCAGATTGTGGGGGCATCTTACCTGGTCGACTGCGCCACGCGCCAGTGGCTGGTGGATGCGATCAGCAATCTGCGCCACAACGTGCGCGATATGAACGACGCGGCGCAGCCGTTCACCGGCGATCGCATCGAGGACGGCGCGCTGGATGCCGAGGTCTTCATGACCGGGGGCGGTAATGCCACCATCGCCTTCCGCGACGCTGATCAGGGGCGCGATTTCGTCTACCGGCTGACCAAGCGCCTGATCATTCAAGCGCCCGGCCTGCAGGTGGCGGCGGCGATGGTGGATTTTGACATGCAGAATGACGCCTACGGCGGGCCTGGCGGAGCAGCCGCGAGGCTGGCAAAGGCGCTCGACCAGGCCAAGATGAACCTGCCGCGCCGCGCGCCGCAGTTGGGGCTGAGCGTCACCCTGCAGTGCGACTTCACGCACCTGCCGGCGGTGGCGGTGATGAACGGCCAGCCGGTTTCAGCCGAGGTGCTGGCCAAACGCGAGGCAGCCCCGCTGGCAGGCGCGCGCCTGAAGAAGCTGCTCACGCGCATTCCCGAGGCTGAATGGGAACAGCACGGAATTACCCCCGATTTTCCGCTGCAGCTTGACCAGTTGGGCCCCACCGAAGGCGAGAAGAGCCTGCTGGCGGTGGTCCACACCGACGGCAACGGCATGGGCAAGCGCTTCCGGGCCATCACCGAAGAGAAACAGGAGGTTGGTCAAAACCGCGAGCTGGTCGAACAACTGTGCGCGCTGTCCATCTCGGTGCAGGTGGCGTCGGAGAACGCGCTGGTGGAAACCATCCGCGCCGTGCTGGGCAACATCCAGCGCGATCCAGACAACGATATGCTGTACCTGGGAGATGTCATCCCCCTGATGACCAAGATGCTGCCGCTGCGCCCCATTTTGTACGGCGGCGATGACGCCACCTTCCTGTGCGACGGCGGGATCGGCTTATCGCTGGCGGCGCATTATCTGGAGCAAGTCTCCACGGCGCCGCTGGCAGACGGCAAAAAATTGTACAGCCGAGCCGGGGTGGCCATCGTCAAGGCGCACTACCCCTTTGCCCGCGCCTATCATCTGGCGGAAGAACTGGCCGCCTCGGCCAAGCAGTTTGGCAAACAATTGCTGGAAGAGCTGGATAAAGAAAAACGCGAGGTTCCCGAGGGCCTCAACTTGATCGACTGGCACATGAGCACGAGCGGCATGGTGCGCAGCCTGCGCGAGATTCGCGACAGCGAGTATACATGTGGCGCCGGCGCGTTAAACATGCGCCCGTTGTACCTGGGCCAACTGCCCGCCGGCAACCGGCGCGTGGGGGACGAATGGCGCTCTTGGAGTGCATTTGAAGAAATTCTCTACGGGTTTGACGATTGGCGCGACAAGCGCAACAAGGTCAAGGCGCTGCGCGGCGCGCTCATCCGTGGCGGCGAAGCCGTGAAGAACTTCGTATCGCTGAACGAAAAACTGCCGTCGACGAAGGCACTCGTCGACGTTGGCTATCGCAGCAGCGGCTGGCGCGGCTCGCGCTGCGTCTACTTTGACGTGGTGGAAATGGTGGACCTGTTTGTACCCCTGGAGGAGAAGGAAAATGCCGACCTACCAGTTGAAAATTAAGTTGTTGAGCGAAACGACTTTCGGGCGCGGCGATGGGCAGGCGGGCGTGGTGGACCTGGAAGTCCAGCACGACGAGTTGGGCCGGCCGTATTGGAGCGGGCGCGCGATCAAGGGCGTGCTGGTGAACGAATGCGCCGATATTCTGGACATGCTCGCCGCCCACCCGGATACCAAGCCGGATTACGAGGACTGGCGCGATGCGGCTGGCTGGCTCTTCGGCCGGCCGGGCGGCGCGGTGAATGCCAGCGGTTGCCTGTCCTTTGGCGAAGCGCATCTGCCCGACGATTTATGCCGGTTTTTTGCGCGGCAGTTCGAGGAGCGCGTGAAGAATGAGCTCAAGCAGGATGACTCTCCGGCGGAGAAGCGCCGCACTGCCGCGAAGGAGCGCGAACGCTACCGCAAGCTGCTGTTGCGCTCGATTACCACAGACCGCAGCCAGACCGCGCTGGAAGAAGACGGTTCAGCCAAGGAGCACAGCCTGCGCACCCAGCGCGTGTTGATGCCCGGGCTGGTTCTGTTCTCGGATTTGAATTTTCACCGTTTGCCGGAGAATGACCGGCAGAAAGGTCTGCTGGCGGCGTGCGTCAAGTCACTGCGCAGTGGGGGCAGCCGGCGCAACCGCGGCCGCGGCGATTTGCACGTCTCGCTGTTGGAAGACGGAGAAGACGTCACGCAAATCTGGTTCGATGAATACTTCAAGAAGGGGGTGCAGTCATGAAGGCTCTCATCTTCGACCTGAAACTGCTGCAACCGGTGCTGATTGCCCGCACGGAACCTGGAGACGAAAACAGCGCCGAATCGGTCAGCAGCCTGCCGGGTAGTTCCATTCGCGGCGCATTGATTGGCGGCTACATGGCCCGGAAAGGGCTGTCGCGGTTGGATTTGAAGAAGGACGGCCAGGCGCGCGGCTGGTTTTTTGAAGATCTGTGCTTTTTGAATGCCTACCCTACTCTGGATGGGCAGCGGGCGCTGCCCGTGCCGCTCTCCTGGCGGGTGGAAAAGGATTACCGCGGAGATGTGAACGCCCGCATTTGGGACGCTGCCGGCGGCGAGTTGCAAGAAAGTTTTGAAATGCCCGCCACACTGGAAGAGCCGTTTTTTGTCCAGGAGAATGGGGGCCGCCCGCGCCTGATCAACCCGCAGCGCAGCATGGAAATTCACAATGCCAGCTCGCAGCGGCGGATTAAGAGGGAAGGCGACAGCCAGGTATTCCGCTACGACTCGCTCGCGGAGGGACAGGTTTTCACCGCGGTCATCGTCGGAGAGGATGCCGGCGATATGGCCGCGGCTGTGGGGCTGGTGGATGGGGCGCGTTTTTCGCTGGGGCGTTCGCGCAGCGCGCATTACGGCCTGGTGGAAGCGTGCAATGCGCGCGTGGAGGATGATTGGCAGGAAGGCAGCGTGCTCCCCGAGAATACGCCGCTGAACGGCACGCTGGCGCTGGTACTCACCAGCGAAGCCCTGCTGTACGATGACTGTGGGCAGCCGGTGTTCGACCTGGATGCCCTGGTAGGCGCGAAGCAGCATCTCTCGGCATGGTACCGCACGCGCATTACGGGCGGTTTCAACCGTGCCTGGGGGCTGCCGCTACCGCAGGGGCTGGCGCTCCAGGCGGGCAGTGTGTTTGTCTACGACCTGGCGCAGGTGGATGTACAGAAAGTGAACAAGCTGCTGCTTGAAGGAGTTGGCAGTCGCCGGGTGGAGGGTTTTGGGCGCGTGCGCGCGCTGGCCAACCCCGCGGTGGAACTGCAGCGAATGGATCTGCCTTTTGCCTGGCAAGAACAACCCGAAGAAGAATTGGGCGCTGAATCGAAGAAAATTGCGCGTCTGGTAGGCCTTCAGTGTTTGAGCGGATTCCTGGAGGAACGGCTGGCCAGCGCCGTCGCGGATATCCATATCCGGCACATGGATGATCGCTCGCAGCTCTCCAAGCTGCGCACCATGGTGCGGCAGGAATCGGACAGCAAGAACCTGAAACCGGTAGCGGATTATATCAAGAACTTGAAAGCCTCGGCCGAGAAGCTCAAAGCCGCCCGCGTCGTTCGCGCGGGTCCGGGCAGTGCGAAAGGCGAGCGGCTGAATGAGTGGTTGGAAGGATTGGTCCACGATAGCGAAGCCTCCGCTTTTTGGTGGCAGCAGCCGCCCAGGGGCGAGGAAAAGCTGGACTGGAACGAACTGCTTGCGCTGGACGAAAACCACAAAGCCGAAATGGTTGGCAAACTACCGGATGCGGATGCGCTGGCGGTGCTCAAGGTAACCTTCCTTCGCCGGCTGATCGATGCAGTATTGCAAAAGGCGGCGCGCGAGATCCAGCACGGTGAGCGAGAACGTGCCAGAGTGGAGGTGAACAATGGCGGTAAATAGCTTAGAAACTGCGCCGACGGCAGAAGAACGCAGGCCGCAGTGGTTGATCGCGACGGGCATACAGGCGCGGGTGGTGATGCGCCTGGTGCTCGAACTGGTGACCCCGGCGCATTTTGGCGTGGGCGACGTGGAAGGGCTGCTGGATGCGCCCATCCTGCGCGATGCGCGCACCGGCGAATCTTTTATCGCCGGGGCCACGCTGGCCGGCGCGCTGCGCGCTTATTTGGCCCGAAAGAATTTCCCGGCAGCCAAGGATCTGTTTGGCAAGCAGGAAGGGTCTGGCCAGGCCAGTTATGAAAGCTGGGTGCGCGTGGGCGATGCCCGCGCAAATGGCGGTGGGGCGCAAACCGAACTGCGCGACGGCGTGGGGATCAACAGCGTGACACGCACGGCAGCGGCAAAATTGAAGTACGATTTCGAACTACTGCAAGCTGGCACCCAGTTCGTTTTGACGATTGAATTGATGGTGCCGAAAGGAAAACCCGAGTACGAGGGCTATTTGAACGATGCCGTCGATGGGTTGAATGGCGCCATCCGCCTGGGTAAGCGCAAGCGCCGCGGTTTCGGCGAATGCCGGATCGCCTCAGGTCAGGTCTGGAAGTATGAATTTCCGGCCGATATGCTGCGCTGGCTGGATAAGCCGCTTTCGGAAGATGCGGGTGAATGGAAGGAATACGTGCCAGCGAAGGCGCCGCCTGTTTCAAGCGAAGACTGTGTGGTGGAGCTTACCTGCACGCTGCGCAGCGGCCTGCTGGTGCGCGCCGCGGCCAGTGACCCGAACGGCCAGGCGAGAAATTTACCCGATCACGAGCCGATTCGCTCGATGCGCCGCGACGATAACGGCGTGCTGATTTCACGCTGCATCCTGCCCGGCACCAGCCTGGCCGGCGTGCTGCGCGCGCGAACGGAACGGATCGGCAATACGCTGCAACCGGGCAAAGGCAAGGAGTGGGCGGAGCGGCTGTTTGGTAAGGCGCGCGGCGAGGGACATAGAGATACATTCCGCGCCAGCAGCCTGTGGGTGGACGAAGCCGTGATCGAAAGCCCGAATGAATGGGTGCACACGCGCGTGAAGATCGACCGCTTTACCGGTGGAGCATACCCCGGCGCGCTGTTCAGCGAAGGGGTGCTGTTTCCCTCTGAGAAGACCGAATTAACGCTGAAGCTGCGCCTGGAAAAACCGGATAATGCCAAGGTGGGCATGCTGCTGCTGCTGGTCAAAGACCTGTGGACCGGCGACTTGCCGGTGGGCGGCGAATCTGGTGTGGGGCGCGGGCGTCTGCGCGGCAAGCGCGCTGAAATCCGCTGGAACGGCCACACATGGACGCTGAAAGCCGCGGGCAAAGACGGCGAAGGCCTGGAGATCACGGCCTCCGATGGCGCGGAGGATTTGAATGAGCTGGTGAAGATGATCACGGGAGGGAAGCAATGAGCCAACCGCAGGAAGAGCACGTAACCTGGAAAAGCGAATCACTCGACTGCGCGCTGCTGGCGTCTGACCCGGCCAGGTGGGTGCTGGCGCAGAAGACAGTGTTGGGCGAAGCCTACTGGGTGCTGGCGTTCTCGTTAGACGGAGTGACCTGGGGAAAGGTGGAGAACGATATGCTGGCGCATAGCGGCCAAATCTTCTCGCAAGTTTCGCCCGGGTTGGATGTTGACAGGCTGCGCGAGATCTACGCGTTTTCCGAGACGGGGCAGGCGCATGCCTGGCGTCTGGATGACGGCTGGCACGCCGTCTGGATGGAGGATGTGGCCAACCCTGACGGAGATTCGTTTACAGAGGATTACTACCTGTGGGGCAACCGCCTGGAAGATTACCAGAGTGGATTTGCCCTGTTGAGCGAGGGCGCGCAAGGCATCGTCCACGCTGTTCCGCTGCCGCAGCAGCCGGCGATGAAGTCTGATTATTCGGGCGGGCCAAAACTGGTGGTGCGCCACTATTTAGGGCGTAACGAGGCGGGAGCCGCGCGCATTGCCGCCACCCGTCTGGTGAAAGTGACCGGCTAAAGGAGGAAGAATGGTACCGCGTCATCAAAGTCCAAGGGATATAGATCGGCGATCACATGCGCCGTATAACTTCATTCCCCTACCGGATAAGGTTGTTCCGGCGCAAGATCTGCCAGATCAGAATACCTATGCCCCGGATCGGAAGAGCGGCATGATCGTGTGCACGCTGGAGACCAAAACGCCGCTGTACACGCGCGGCGCGCTCAGGCCCGATTTTTATAAGCGGTTTGAGCAGGTGCGGCTGGACAAGCTGGAAACCAATGCCGACATCCGGGCTTACGCGGCCTTCTTCCGCTACGACGAGAACGGTGATCCGGTCATCAGCGGCAGTTCGCTGCGCGGCATGGTTCGCTCGTTGTGCGAAATTCTGTCGCATGGCAAGGTGCAGTGGGTGACGGACAAGAAGCTGATCTACCGCGCGGTGGGGGCTGTTTCCTCGGTGGGTGACTACTACCGTGAGCGATTCTTTGGTAAGAGCAAGATTGAACACCAAAATGGAAAACAGGTGACGAAAATCGAATATCCGGCGGCGTGGGTACGCGGCGGCTACCTGTGCAAAGTTGGATCTGACTGGTATATCCAGCCTGCGGTGCAAGATCAGTATCATAACAGCTTTATCCACGTAAATTATGATGACTGCGTTTCTGCTGGTTTGCATGGACGCGTGAACTATGATGCAAACGGTAAGCTGGATAAGACTTCCACTTATGGGCCAAAGATCATCAATGTAGAGGTTAAGCCTGCGCAGCGTAAATGGATAGGGGCAAAAGCATACGGTCCGCGAAACCATGAAGTCTTTCTGGATTTCTGCCTGGCTATGGCGACAGGAATTCGAAAAAGTGGCGAGACGGAAGAAAACGGCTGGCAAAAAGGTGTACTGGTACTTTCGCATCATTTCGGTGAGCGAGTCTATAAAAATCCCAAGCATCGCAACATCGTCATTTACTTGCCAGATGAGAAAATTCCGAAAGATCAGTGGCTGCCGGTCAGCGATGAACAAATGGCTCTACTGCGTGATGAAAACGATCTGCCGCGTAATGACAAACAAAAACCGCGATTGGGCTGGCTGGATGACAAAAGCCCGGTAATGTACATGGTGGATGAAGCGGAGAAGGTCGTGTTTCTCGGTCCGACGAAAATGTTCCGTTTGCCATACAAGCACACCGCTCTGGATTACGTTCCCAAAGAACTGCGCGACGACCGGATGATCGACCTGCCCGAAGCGGTATTTGGTTTTGTGCGCGAAACCGCGCCGGCCAAAAATGAGACGGACGAGCAAGCCAAGCAGCGCGCGTACGCCGGGCGGGTGTTCTTCGGCGACGCCAGGCTGAAACAACCTGTGCAGCAGCAGCCGTTGATGCTGCCGGCGGTGCTTTCCTCGCCCAAGCCCACCTCTTTCCAGCATTACCTGGTGCAGCAGGCACTGAATGATACGCCGCAAACAAAGGGGAAGGATCTGTTACATTATGATACCAATCCCGGTGATACCGCCATCCGCGGCACGAAGCAGTACTGGCACCATAACACCCCCCTCCCGGCCCACATGCTCGATGAAAAGGCCGAAGATCTCGATCCCAGGAGTGATATAAACAAAGATGATCGCAAGTCGCGTACCATCATCCGCCCGGTAGGGAAGGGCGCAGATTTTGAATTTTGTATCCGGTTTGAAAATCTGACGGACGAAGAACTGGGTATGCTGCTCTGGGCGCTGGAATTCCCGGCAGCCGCCCCGGCGAGAGTGGAGTATTGCCACCGTTTAGGGATGGCCAAGCCACTGGGGTTGGGCAGCGCGAAGATCACCCCGCACTTATACGTCGAGAAGCGTGGCATGCGTTATGCCAGTCTCATAGAAGAAAAAGATCAGCAAATGGTGTGGAGCGCCACACAGCCGGATGAAGATACGGATCGCAAGCACTACACGGATCGCTTTGAAGCTTATGTGATGCAGGCTCTGGGAAAAGGGGAGAAAGCATTTATAGAGGAAGCGCGTATCCAGGACCTGCTAATTATGCTGCGCTTCCCCGGCCCGGCCCGTGAGGATGTCCGATATGCTACGATGGAAGATGAAGATTTTAAACAACGTATGGTACTTCCTCTGCCGAGTGAGGTTATACAGGGTGGCGGAGGCAACCCGAGGCAAGGTGGTGGAGGTGGTGGCGGCCAACCCCGTCAGGGTGGTGGAGGAAACCCAGGGCGGGGCAGCGGTGGCGGTGGTGGCCAGCCCCGTCAGGATGGCGGGGGAGAACAGCCTCGTCCGGGTGGCTCGAAGGATTCCGGCCGGCTTCGCTCAGGAGATTTTCTGGAAGAATTGAAACGACGTCAAGGTGGCTGATCGGAAGGAAGTAGCTAAAGAAACGCTATTTATGGTGGTGAGGGGCGATGATAAGCTTCGCCCCTCCGAAAAATCTGCCTGAAGTGGAGGTGGGGAATGACACATTTCTTTATCACCGTGGGCACTTCGCAACTGGAGAATGAATATCTCCGCAAGAAGGAACTTACTGCTGATCAACTGGAAACGATTGATGATCTCATTCGCGGGGTATCCAGAAACGAAGCCAGAGACAGTGACAGTGCGAACCGGATGCTACAAGAAAAACTTGTCAAAGGTTGGCAGTATCCTGCTCAGACTGGCTATTTGTTTGACATCAATGAGGGCAACCCATTTGGCGCGGAAATCACAACACTGTGGGCTCTGCTTCACAAACAGGGGAAGCCATTTGCGGTTCAAGGCGAGGATTATTTCTTTCTCCTGACATCCGGCACCATGCCCGGAAGACTGGCAGGGCAGGTATTGTGCGATTTTCTTATGAATACTTGGAATGTGCCAAACCAACGAGTCCGTAACAATTATGAGATATCATCGTTGAAAGACAATCCCAGGACGGAGGACGACGCAAAAGAGGCGCTTTTTAATTTCGCGAAGACGCTCTCAACCGCCTTGGAGCATTCGGCACAGATTGCTTCTCTTCACAAACCCGCGCGGCAGTTCATAATGTCCGGCGGTTTCAAGTCTCTGATCCCCGTGCTGGATTGGTTTTCACTTGCGTACCAGATCTCTCTGAACTATTTATTCGAGAAATCCGAGCATCCCGTTCGCGATTTGCTCCTGGAGCCTTTAGAAATTAACGTGAGAGGATCGATTCGGGATTTGATCCAGAATAAATATCCTGGTATACAGCTACCTCCACTCGATCGCTTTTAATCGGCAGGAAAGGCGGCGGAATGGCCGATGGCGCAAAAGTCATACAATGGGAGATCGTATTCGAGCCCTTCGAGAAAGGACGTGTTTTTTGCCGCGTGCAGCCGATGCAAGACCGGCAGCCCGACACGACTGCATCGGGTAGCGATGCCAAGAGCGGCGGCGCTGGTTTAGCCCACCCGGGCACCTCAGACCTTGATGCGATTTTGCTCCTGCCAGAGATTCCCATTGATATCCATCAATATGATGTGTTCTTAGGCGTAGTAAACGGTAATTATACATACCGCCACAATTCCATAAATGGGCTGACCCAGACTTTGTGTTCTCATTTAACCAGTTTAACCTACGCAAAAAATCAGAAACTGATCAGTTGGTTTCGTGACGAGAATTTTGCATTGCAAGAGTCGCCCGTATGGCTCGATTTGTCCAGAGTCAGTGAAGGCTACAGTGGCTCGTCGATGCAGGTAGAAGAAACGCAGGCTCGTTTTGCTATTTCCTATGTATTCTGGAAAGGCATTCTCGAATTTCTCCGCTCTGAAGAAAACTGGCGCAGGCTGAACGCACGCTTCATGTACCTGGTGGCCGCATGGCAATGGTTTTACCTGGCGCGGTTTCTCGCCGGCCGACATTACCGGCAGTTGATGGAAAGCGGCGGTCAGCAGAGTTATCTCACACCCTCTTGGGCGAACAACGAGCTGGTACAGGCTACGCGTCTTCTTCAGACGATGCTGCGTGATCCGGAATATGCGAATGCCAGACGTTTGTTGTATTATCATTTAAAACTGAAACTACAAGACCAGCAGCAAGATGTTAACGAAAAATCGCTGAAAATAGTGTGGTTTGGTCGGAAATCTTCCAAGCTCACTCGACCACGAAATCCGCAAACCAAAGATTCGGTTATATCTGACGCGCAAAATATTCGGGTGTCAGTTACACCGGATGAGCAACTCCTGTTGAGCATGGTAATTGTTCAAGAACCGGCAGCGCAGATTATTGTAGATCAGTCTGTACAAACATCGGATTATCTTTGTGGAGATCGCGAAGTATATGATCCGGCAATTATTGGAAAAACGATCCCTTGGGAAACCGGCAGTGTGATACAAAATGGTTGGGTGGGAGATGGTTTTCGCTGGAAAGGCCTCACCGTTCACCCGGTTTTTGCCACCGATCGCGGCTGGCAGGTGAAGGAGTTTGTGCGCCAGTTGATCGCGAACGTGATGCTGCCGCACTACCAGTTGTTTGACGCGCTGCGCATGTCGTACCTGCTGCGACGCGCACCTGAGCAGGTTGGTAGAGCACGGGACAAAATGAGTTTCGCCAATCTGGTCACGTCCCTGTTTGCCGGATTGATATTCTTGCTGGTGGGCATCCCGCTGATCTCGCTCATCCCGGGTATGCCGGCGTTGGAGGCATGGCCGGCCAACCTTCCATATATTGCCCTGTCGTGGACTACGTTGATTACGGCGGCTGTGTTCCTTGGCATGCATCTTGACGGCAGCGTGGCGCACTACCTGCTACTGCCGCGCCTGCTGGGCGGCATGATGGTGGGCTACCTGGCGCTGGCGTTGCAGGGCGAGTCATTCCTGTTGAAGAATACTGTGTTTTCATCATCTGATCCGGTCTTGGGTTGGGTGCTCGCGGCTATCATCCTCATCGGCACGTTATGGATCGGTTTTACGTACTTAAAATTCGAATGCCTCTCCATCATTCATGATAACCGTATCTCCACCATCCGCGCAGCGGTCCTGTTGTTTACGTCCCTGATCGCCTCTGCCCTGATTGGGCTGTTTGTGGTCGGCTTAACTACCGCCATGGAAAAGGGTGATAACCGTGAAATCCATCAACTTTTGTGGATGATCGGTCCGGCCGGCGTCATCGACCTGCGACAGTATCTTGTGTTTGTTCCGTTGGCCATGCTCACCGGCTTCGTATCCCAGTTTATATTCGAGGACAAAGCCATCACCGCCTCCATTTGGGAAGATAAATAAGCCTACACCATGCCCCTCTCCCTCCTCTTCCATCTCGAACCCCTCTCCACCGTCCCCGAGGCCTTCCTGGGCCGCGAGGCGCAGACGTGGTTTCTGCGCCAGGTGGAGGCGCTCGATCCGGCGCTCTCACAGGAGCTGCATGACGGCGCCAACCGCAAACCCTACACCGTATCCGACGTGATGCGCGCGCAGAAGGGCGGCTTTTTGCTGCGCATCACCGCCTTTGACGACCGCCTGGAAGATTTTGTGCTCGGCCGGCTGATCCCGGCGCTGCCGGACAGGCTGCGTCTGTGGTGGGCCGATTTTCGCATCCTGCGCGTGCTGGACACGTCATCGGGCAACCCGCTGGCGGCGCGGGTGGGGTGGGCCGATCTTGCGCAGGCGGGCGAGTTGGAAAAGACGCGCTCGGTGTTGCTAAACTTTTTCTCGCCCACGGCGTTCCGCTCGCAGGGCGCGGATATTCCGCTGCCGCTGCCTGCGCTGCTGTTCCGCGGCTGGCTGGAGAAGTGGAACGAGTGCGCCCCTGCCGAACGGTGCATTGACCCGCGTTTTCTCGATTTCGCCGAACTGGCGGTGCAGGTGGACGCGCTGCAGAATTTGAACACGCACCGCGTGGAGTTCGCCAATGGCAAACGCGGCGGGGCCACCGGTTTTCAGGGCGCGGTGGGCATCAGCGTGCTGCCGCGCAAAAGCTGCGCCGCCTGGGCCGAAGACGCGCACAAGCCGTGGGCCGCGGATTGGGTCTCGCGCTGGGAGGCCTACCGCCGCGAGGCGCTCGCCCTGGCGCTGTTTTCTTTCTTCTGCGGCACGGGGCACCACACCGCGGCCGGGTTGGGGCAGACCCACCCCGTGCTCTCCGGCGGGCAGGGGCGCAACGGGCAATGATCATCCTCAATTTTTCGCATCCGCTGACGCCGGCGCAGGTGGCAGACCTGGAGCGCATGGCCGGCCAGCCGGCCGAGCAGGTGCTGGACGCCCCGGCGCACTTTGACGTGGGGCAAAGTTTCGCGGCGCAGGCGCGCGCGCTGCTCGACGGCCTGCCGCTGGCGCCGGATGCGTGGCAGTCGGCGGAGACGCCCCTGCTGGTGGTGCCGCCGGCGCTGGGGGTGCTGGCGGCGGTGCTGCTGGCCGAAATGCACGGCCGCATGGGGCACTTTCCCAGCGTGGCGCGCATCCGGCCGGTGGGGGGGCCGTTCCCCGGGTACGAAGCCGCAGAGATCATCAACCTGCAGGCCGTGCGGCACCAGGCCCGGCCCAGGCGCTAGCAGGCGCATTCCGCTCGATTCGCGCGCTGGCGCGTGATTCGCCGCGCATGGCGTCGATTTGGCGCGTTGGCGAATGAGATGAACGACCATCATAAATGAGAAAATGCGCGTTTGGTCGTTCATCTCAAAGGTGCTCGCGAAGCCGGTACAAGCGCGCGAGCGATCGTGCTATAATGAGAACGGATGCGGATAAACGCGTTTTTTGGGCGGCTATTCGAATCCCCCCGCCTCGATGGAGAGGATTGAAACGAGGACGTATCCCGCCTTATCTTCCGCACTGCGGTAAGATTCGAATCCCCCCGCCTCGATGGAGAGGATTGAAACAAACACGGGATTTCATAGTTGCCTCCTTGGGGCAAGAATTCGAATCCCCCCGCCTCGCTGGAGAGGATTGAAACAACCTTCCCAGGAC
>CALDSL010000416.1 GCA_937920255.1 uncultured Anaerolineaceae bacterium
AACTGGATGTCTTCTTCGCGGAACGCGTCCGGCAGTTCGCTCTGCACGTCGAGGGCGCCGATGATCTGATCGCCGACCCGCAGCGGTACCGCCATCTCTGAACGCGTAATCGGCAGATCGGGGTTGTTAAAGAATACGGCATCCTGGCCCACGTCGGTGGCGATACGCGCCTCACCCGTGGCGGTGACGTGGCCCACAATGCCTGCCTGGCCAACTTCCAGGCGGTGCTGGCGCGCCAGCATGCGCTGGCCGCCTTCGCTGTTGGCGGCGCGCAGTACCGCGTGCTCGCGTCCTTCGTCGATCAGGAAGATACCCACATGATAAAAGCCGAAACGCTCGCTCACCAGCACGGTAACGTTGTGCAGCAGTTCCTGTAGTTCCTTGGCCGCGGCCACGCCACGAGCCACATCTGCCACGGTGGAGAATTGGCGCGCGCGCAGCGTCAGGGCATCATTTTGGGCTTCCAGCGCCCGGGTGCGCTCCTGCACGCGGTCTTCCAGGCCCGCGACCATCTGCTGGATCTGCGCGGCCATCTTCTCAAACGTGCGGGCCAGCAGCCTGAATTCGGGCAGCCCGCTCACGTTGACCTTCGCGTTCAGTTCCCCGGCGGAGATTTGCTGGGCGGATAGGGTAAGCTGGTTGATCGGATTGCTGAACATGCGCGCGATGGTCATCGCAATCAGGCTGATGACGGCGCTGAGGATCGCCGCGATCAGAATGGCCAGGTTGGTTTGCTCTTCCAACTGCTGCAACAGCACGCCTTCGTCCTGCACAAACACAACATACCACGGCTGGCTGTTGAGCCGGATCACGGCCATCTGATCCCGGCGGTCGGAGTCCGACCAGCCTGTGTAATACGGATTATCCTGGTACCCATCGATATAGCTCGCCATGGCTTGCAGGTTGGTGGTGCGTAGCACGCGCGGCATTCGCTGTTCATCACGCATGGTGGTGATGCGATCGTGCGGCAGCGGCGCCAGCGTGTGGTAAAGAAGTTGCGGGCGGTAGGGCTGCGCCAGTCGCATGTAGTCCCGTCCCAGCAGAATCGGGTAGTTGGCCTGGTCAATCGTACCGGAATACTCCTCGGCCTGATTTTGGAACATGCGCGCGTCAAATTTTGCGCGTAAAACCCCAATAATCCCTTTGTCGTCACGAATGGGCGCGCTGAAGATGATGTAAGGGTTATTATCCACCGGCGAAAAAATCACGTCCGAGGCGTACGCGCGCCCAGTTGCGACGGGCTGTTTGAAATACTCGGCTTCTTTTTCATTCCAGCCGATATCAAAGCTATTGGTGGTGTAGGCGATTTTTCCCTGAAGATCCAGCAGCGCAATCGATGTAAAGAATGCGCGCTCCTTCACCTTCAGCGCCGAGCGAAACGACTCCAGCGAAGCGATCAGGTTCTCTTCTGTAGTGGAGTTGTAGCGGTTGGTCTGCGACAGGTGGATGTAATCGACATAGATGGGAAGCATTGCCTGTGAAGCGACCGACGCGCGGTTACTTTGCACAAAATCGTCGACCTGTTTGCCGAACAGGCGTGCCGAATTGATCAGGTTGGCATTGGTTTCAATTTGTTGATTGGTGCGCAATGTTCGGTTGTTGATCGCTGACAGCAGGCTGACAGGAATAATGACAATCAGCAGCGCGGTGACCATCATACGAATCCGCAGCGGCAGCGTGATAATTCTTCGCCCCAGGAGGAATGCGAGGATAAAAACGACCAATACAAAAATCAGGTAGCCCAGGTGCGAAACCGCGCCAACATCGATGCGCGCAATGGGTTCGTACACGCCGAAGACGGCGGAAACCGCTCCGCCGACAATCCCAATAAATATGGCGGTGTCTGCTTGCGAGCCTTCCAGCAGGGTCGAGGCGACCAGAAATGAGATGCCCAAAATCGCCAGAGCCGCGGGCAGGCTGGCGCCTTCCAGCAGCATCCCATAGGCAATCAACGTCAGACTGGTGGCGGTGAGGCACACAAACACGCGTGTATTCAGGCTTTTGATCAGGCGATCATCCCGGCTCATGAACCAGATGATGGCCGTGATCAATTCCAGCGCCGCGATCATGAATGGCGCGGATGATCTGGACCAATAACCGATATACATAAACGCCAGTGCTGCCGCCAGGCTGGCGCCACCGGCGCCGAGCCCGCTTTGCCACATGTACTTCACGGTATTGGCCGCGAAAATGTTGGCTTGGCTTGGGATGGATGGTTGAGCAGGTTTGGGTGCAGTCATGAAACCTCCACGCGGCTGTGACGCGGGTTAATTCTCATTACGCAGTTGAACAACGACTTCTGAAACGCCCAGGGAACGGCCAATTTCCTGCGCGGCAGTTTTCAGGATGCCGTCGATGTCATTAGACGATCGCACGCGAGAGGAAATCACACCCACCGCAGCCTCGCGTTCGGCGCGTTGTTGAACCTCTTCCACCAGGCGGGCATTTTCGAGCGCCAGGGCCAGGCGTTTCGTCACCGCCTCGATCATGTGCATCATGTCGGTCGGAATGGAGCTTCCGGTCATGCGCAGGTTGATGACGCCCAGGGGCTGTCCACGCAGGATGATGGGTGCGGCCAGCGCCACCATGGCCGGCGCGCCGGCTTCATTCGTTTCCAGCGGCGTGACCACGATTTTGCCGATCTTCAATGCTTCGACGGCCTCTTTTTCTTGCTGCACGCCCGATTGGATCCCGTCGCGGTTGAAGCGGTAGCTGGTTTTGCGCCGGGATGCCTTCAGGTAGGTGCGCCAGGTATGCTGGGTGGCCTGGCGCGTGCTGGTTTTCAATTCTTCCACCGACTTTTCCATCAACGCGATCAATCGCGCGCGTTCCACGCCTGAGGCGGTCTGCCCGGCGATGTTTTGATACAGCGCCAGGTCTTCCACGCCAATTTCGCGGTACGCCGCGGAGAACAGCACCATGTAACCGGTGACGGTGCCGGTCGCGACCAGCGGCAGCACCACCGCGGAGTTCATTTGCGATACCGGGCCGCGGAAGTACACCGCGTCATCGCCGCGGTTGCGCAACAGGCGCGCCTGGCCTTTGAGCGCCAGGCTGGCGAATGTGCCCGACGCGGCAGTGGACACCGTGGGATACTCGGACGTGAGCTGCCGGCTGTTTTCGCCCAGCCAGGTCTGGGCGGCCATTAACTTCTGGCGTTCGTCCAGTAGATAGGCCACCTGTTCGCCATAGCCCATTGTTTCCTCAAAGCAGCGCAAACCGGCCGCCAAAATCGCATCCACCCGGTTCAACTGCCCAATAGCCTGGCTGAACTGGCTGGTGATTTCCATATCCGCGGCGCGTTTCTGTAGTTCTGCGGTGCGCTGCTGGATGTTATCTTCCAGGTTTCGGCGCTCATTCTCCAGGTCGGCGGTGAGCTTCTTTTGCTCTCCCAAACCAGCCTGCAGGCCGCGCATGATCGAGAACAGCGCGTACAGGCACAGAGCGGTCATCAAGACATACACCGCGATACCCGTGATCCAGTTGGACGACATCGTGCCGTCGAATTGCGTCATTTCTGGCTGCGGCAGGACGCCCCTGACCATGAGCATCGAAACCAGGATGAGTGAGACCAAGGAGATGACCAGGCTAAAGATCGCGTGCCGGAACTTGAGCAACACGAAAGCCACAATTGTGAACACCAGCAGGAACAGCCGGCCCTCTCCGGGCAATCCGTCATCGATCAGGTCATTCATGGCCAGCGCGTACAGAATCCCCAGGAACAGAACCGCGCGTGCCTGGTACCCAAGCCGTTCGAAAACGGCCAAAAAGATTGCCAGCGCGATCAGGGCGGTTTGCACGCCGGCCGTCAGCCACTGCTCGGCGCGCACCAGGGTAAAGATGTTGCTAAAATAGGCCAGAATGCCGAGCACACTCCCGGCCACCAGCAGCAGGTTGAGGATCCCCACGCGAATGTGCTGCAAATCATCTGCTGGTTGCGGGCGCGCCGCGGTTTTGTTTCTGCGGAGAAATGAGGGGAGAAAGCTCATCGTTGCACCTTACCTGGCCTCGTTGC
>CALDSL010000417.1 GCA_937920255.1 uncultured Anaerolineaceae bacterium
GTGCCGTTCTTTCCCACCAGCGCCTGGGCGTAGGCCTGGCTGCCCTGCTGGCGCTCGCGGTTGTTGGTGCCGCGGAAGATCTCGTCGATCAGGAAGAACAGCGGGTACGGGTCTTCGCGGTTCAGCGCGTTAAGCAGACCCTTCAACCGGCGCACCTCCGCGTAAAAATAGGAGATTCCATCGCTGAGCGAATCGTTCAGGTTGATGCAGGTATACAGCCGGAACGGCAGCACGGAGAGGTGCTGCGCGCATACCACCGCGCCGGCGTTGGCCAGCACCAGGTTGACCCCGATCGTGCGCAGAAACGTGCTCTTGCCCGACATATTCGACCCGGTGATGATGAACACCTCACCCAGGCTCTGGATCGAAAACGAATTGCTCACCCGGCTCTCGTGCGGCAGCAGCGGGTGGCCGATCTCCCGCGCCGCGAACACCGGCGCCGAGCCGTCCTCTCCCGCTGTGATCGTCTCTGGCACGCAATATTCGGGGTTGAGCAGCGCAAAATTCGCCAGCGAATTAGCCGCTTCCAGCTCGTACCACGCGTCCAGCCAGCCCGGCAGCGCGCCGCGCAGGTGCACCTTATATCGCTCCAGCAGGTAGGTAAAGAACATATCCCACGGCAGCAGTGTGTTGAGCATCAGGCCCAGAAAAGGGTTGTTGCGCAGCCCGGCTGCGGAAACGATCCACGACAGGCGGCGCAGCGAGCGCGACGGCCGGCGCTCGCCCTCATAGAACGGCCGCGCAACTCCGGCCAGCACGCTGCCCGCGCGGTACGGGTAGGTCTCCAGCTCGCGCATCACCGCGTGGAACTGGTCCAGGCTGCGCGCCAGCCCGTACGCCTCGCCAAACAGCTCGCTGGTCTCGCGGTATTTCATCCCCTGCAGGCCCCAAAAGATCACCAGAATCGCCATCCAGGTGACGGCCGGTACGCGTCCCAGCGCGAACAACACAAACGCGGTGATGTTTGCCGCCGCAACCAGCGTGAGCGGGATGAGGAACGTGCGCAGCGCGGCCGCCTTCGATTCGCGACCCAGCCACGCCAGCAGCCGTTCGCCGTCCCAGCGCTCGCCGGGGTGATTGAGCACCAGCGCGCTGGCGAGCATCAACCGGTCGCGAAACCCGGAAAGCGGCAGCAGTTCGCCCGCCAGTTTTTGCCGATGGGCCGTGGCGGCCGGGTCGGGTTCCTCGGCCAGCATCCAGCCGCGCAGCCGCGCGCTGCCGCCATTGGATGCAGCCGTATCCAGCAACTGGTGCAGCGAATTGGGGCCGGTGATATTCAGGTCAAATTCAAATGGGTGGTTCCTGGCATACTCCGCCGGCACAGGGGGAATATGCTCCCAATCCAGCCGCGCGCGCGCCATTTGCCGCGCTGTCACCTCGCGCAGCACCTGGTAGCGCTCGATGGCGCGCAAAACCGCGCGGTGCGCGGCCGCCACTACGGAGAAGACGATCAAAAACAGCGCCAGGGCTGCCCAGCCGAGCCACCACGTCGGCATCAGGAACGCGGCCGTGGTCAGCGCGCCGCCGGCCAGGAACACAGCCAGCCGCAGCAGCGGAAAGCGGTTCTCGCGCCTGCGTAGCGCCGCCAGCCGCGCTTCCACCCGCTCGATTTTGTTTTCCAGCAGCGCCAGCCGCGCCTGTTTTCGCGAATATGCGTCCATGTCCGTGTCCTCTGGAACTGATTATAGCCAATTATGCCGGGAATCACCCCACACCGGGGGATAATCCCCCGTTGGCAGCGCCTCATCCCATTTCTACAATAGTGCATTGTTATAGGAGCTGGTAAGATGGACAAGCGATTATTCAAACACGCATTTCTCTATGCGCTGCTATTGTTTCTGGCAGTGCGTATCTTCATGAGCCTGGTGCTGGGGCTGGCCGCGCTGGCCATACCACCCGACAAGCCGCCCGCGCCGTACGAACCGTCCGTGGTCAGCGACCTCGAATCGCGCGGGGAGCTATGGCGTGTGCTGGTGCTGCCGTGGTATCGCTGGGATACGGTGCATTATCTCAATATCGCCACCGAAGGCTATGAGGGCGACCTGAAGCGCACCGTCTGGCCGCCGCTCTACCCCACCCTGATCGATCTGCTCGACAACATCATCCAGCCCCCCATGCTGGCCGGTCTGCTGGTCGCCAACATCGCCGCCATCGGCGCGCTGTTGATGCTCTACCTGCTGGTCACCGACGTGTGGGGCGAAAAACGCGCGCGCTCCGTGCTGGTGTGGATGGTCATCTTCCCCACTGGGTTCTTCCTGCTCGCCGGTTACACCGAATCGTTGTTCCTGTTGTTCGCAGCGGCGTCCCTACTGATGATGCGCCGGCGCAGATGGTGGCTGGCCGGGATCCTTGGCGTGTTGGCCACGCTCACCCGGTTGCCAGGCGTGTTTTTGGCCGCGCCCATGCTGTGGGAAGCCTGGCAGGCATACCGCGGCCAGGAAGGCCCCCAGCGCCTGCGCAACCTGGCCAGCGCGGGCGCCGCCGCTGCGCTGATGCCGCTGGCGATGGGCATCTTTAGCCTGTGGGTGCGCTTCGGTCTGGGCGCCGCGTGGCCCTGGGACGGTCTGGAGCAGGGCTGGCATCTGCGCTTTGCCATGCCCTGGGAGGGCATTTTTGGCACCCTGCAGCTCATGGCGCTCGAACCCGTAGGTCTGCGCGCCATGAGCAAGTTCTTCGACGTTCTGCTGGCGCTATGGGCGCTGCTGCTCCTGGCCATCGGCCTGCGCCGCCTGCCCTTCCAGTACACTCTCTACGCCCTGGCGCTGCTGGTCCCGTCCCTGACCAAGATCCTCGACAATAACACCCTGATGAGCCTTTCACGCTACGTGCTGCCGATTTTCCCACTGTTCGTACTTCATGACCGCGTCCTGATCTCACGTGGCACGCGCATCCTGGTGGCCGCGGTGTTTCTTACCGGCCAGGTACTGCTTGCGTTCATGTTCTACCGCTGGATGTGGGTGGCATAAAATGAAAAACGCCTGGCTGTTCGTAAGCCAGGCGTTTCATTATCCCCGTCTCAGCTCCGGGGTTTGCAACCAGACAGATCTAAAGCGGGAAATCTTTTTCGTTATTGGTCAACACCAAACCCCGGTCGTCCTTCAGGGGTTCATCTTCACCGTTGGCGGCGCGTTTCACATCGCCGGCAACTTCCTGCGTGCGCTCGGCGGCGGTGGCAACATAACCGCGCGCGGTTTCCTTGGCCTGCTCCACCAGCGTGCGGCCCTTCTCACTGGCCTCAACCTGCAACTCGGAAGCGCGGGTCTTCACCTGGTCAACTTTTTCCACGGCTTTCTCGCGGGCATTGATTGCCAGGTCATTGGCCTTGTCCATCAATTCGTGCTGGCGTTCTTTTAACATCTGGCGGGTTTCCTCGCCCTTGCGCGGCGCGGTCAACAAAGCAACGCCGGCGCCAATCAAAGCACCCCAGAAGAATGCGGAAAAGCGCGAACCGCCTTTGTGTACCACCTGGTAATCCTCATGTTCGGACATTATTGTTTCTCCTTCTCTCAAACTACGGATCGATAAAAACCACTCATTATTTGCAGTATGAGTATATCGGTTCAGCCACAAGCCTTCAAACCGGATTCTTCCCTTCGGCGTGGTAGGAGAATCCCTAAACTCCGCTACGCTCCTGGTCGCGCAGCCCGTTTTGGAAATGGTTTAGGGATATCCCCTAAATTGTAAACGGCAAGTCCCCATTGAGGAATTGAGTTGATCGTGCATAATAACTAATGAGGTGAGGTGAAATTACCTTTATTATTGGTAGCGTTTGAACGTGTCTTACAGGTAGCAAGGAGATCAGAAAAAGCTATGGAATCAGACAATCTATCCTTTACCCGTGGGGATGGAGAAGTTGGTCAAGGATACGGTCAATTCCTGGCGCCGGCTCAGCACCAGCCGGCTGATCTGTTGTATTTTCCCCGCCGCATCCAGCGTTTTCCGCTTCCTCTACAAGGTCTGGAAGCCCATTCCTGCTGTGCATCACGCTATGCAACCGCCTTTCTTGCACGCGATGGCTTGAGCCGGTCGCCGTTGCCGCTTTCTCTGGATGCCATTTACTTTCCCTTGCAATAGAAGGGGCTGCTTGTCTGTCCCTTTTTGCTTCTGAAGACACGCGAGACACGAAAACATCCCTCATCAAATCATCGGCGCCAGGCGCGTCACAGGCGTATTGCGGAGGCAGGCGCTGGTGATCTTCCTGCTTACGCAGGCGAATGCTTCCATCTGCCGGGTGGGTGAGCAGATTTCATGATCGAAGAAGCGAGAAGAAGAGACGACACGCATGCCAACTGTATCCATTTTGATGCCGACCTATAACCAGGCGAACTTCCTGCGGCGTTCGCTGCAAAGCCTGTTTCAGCAAACCTTTACCGATTGGGAGCTCATCATCATTAATGACGCCTCCACTGACGACACCGCGCGTATTCTCGCCGAATACGCCGCCGATGACCGTATCCAGTTGGTGACCTTCCCGGAAAACCGTGGCCTGGGCGCAGCGCTCAACGCCGGCCTCGAGCGGGCTACCGGGCAGTATATTGGCTACCTGCCATCCGACGACGTCTACTACCGCGATCACCTGGCCGACCTCGTGCGCCTGCTCGAACAGAATCCGCGGGCCGTTCTGGCGCACAGCGGCGTGCGCCACACCTATAACCGCACCGCGCCCGGCCAGGTGCCGGGACATAGCCTGCAACTTGTGCAGATCCTGCACCGCGCCACGCCCCTGCGCTGGTACGAGCGCCACGAGCTGGTGACCGACGATATGGGCCGCATGTTCCTCGACCGGCTGCTGGAGCATGGCGA
Source organism: uncultured Anaerolineaceae bacterium (assembly GCA_937920255.1). Lineage (GTDB taxonomy): Bacteria > Chloroflexota > Anaerolineae > Anaerolineales > Anaerolineaceae > CALDSL01. The sequence goes on from CALDSL010000417.1 coordinate 4,804, forward strand.
AGTGCTTTCGATCCCGGAGATCAACTGCGAGTGGGTCGACCACCCCGGGCAGTTGCACAAGCTGATCGTTGAACCAATCGGCGGCATCAACCTCTACCGCCAGCGCTTCAACGTTCCCTACCCGATGCGCTACCACACCCGCACCGGTAACCGCATTGATGAAGTGGAGCATTTCCGCCGCTTCCGCGAGCGCCCTGATACGCCCATGGCCGCGGACGGCTTGAAAATCTTGCTGGTGGGCGAACTGGCTTATAACTCTGACCGCGTGCTGGCGCTCGAAGAACGCGGCCACAAGTTGTACGGTCTGTGGATGCGCGAACCGTACTGGTACAACAGCGTCGGCCCGCTGCCCTTTGGCCACGTCACCGATATCCCATATGAAGGCTGGCAGCAAGCCGTGCGCGAGTTGCAGCCAGATGTGATCTACGCGCTGCTAAACTGGCAGGCCGTGCCCTTCGCGCGCGAAGTCATGCTCGAGCTGCGCGAGTTCCCCTTCGTCTGGCATTTTAAAGAAGGCCCGTTTATCTGCCTGGAAAAAGGCATGTTCTCCGAACTGGTGGACCTGTACGCGCTCAGCGACGGGCAGATCTACAACAGCGTGGAGATGCGCGATTGGATGGATACAGTCGTCCCGGGCATCAGCAGGCGCACGCCCAACATTGTGCTGGATGGCGACCTGCCCAAACGCGAATGGTTTGAGGGTGAGCGTTCGCCGCGCATCGCATCCCGCGACGATGAATTCCACACCGTGGTGCCCGGCCGCCCCATTGGCCTGCACCCGGCCGATGTGGTGGCGCTGCGTGAAAATGGTATTCACCTGCATTTTTACGGTAACTTCACCCATAACCAGTGGCTGGAGTGGATTGAAAAGACCAAGCGCCTCGCCCCCGGCTACATCCACCTGCACGACAATGTGGACCAGGAGAACTGGCTGCGCGAGTTCTCGCAATATGACGCCGGCTGGCTGCATTATTTCGAAAGCAGCAACTACGGCGATATTTCCCGAGCCAACTGGGACGACATGAATATCCCCGCCCGGGTGGCCACCCTGGCTGCCGCCGGGCTGCCTATGCTCCAGCGCCGAAATGAGGGCCATATCGTCACCACGCAAAACATCGCGCGCGATCTGGATATTGGCCTGCTGTTCGTCGGCATGCAGGAGCTGCGGCAGCAGTTGAGCGACACAGCCGCCATGCAGCGCATTCGCGCCAATATGTGGCGCGAGCGCCAGCGGTTCACATTTGACTACCACGCCGATGATCTATTGCAATTCTTCCGCACGGTCATCGCGAAAAAAAGCCCCCAGATGGAAAAACCGGGCGTGCAATCATTCGTAAAGGAAATCCCTCTTCGTCGATGAGCTTCAACTTCGCTGAAGCCAACAAAAAACCAAAGAAAAGGAAACAAAGTCTATGATCCGCAATCAGAAGGAGAAAAAAGTCGAGGTCACCAAACTGGATGAGATGGACCTGGTTTGTTTTTCTCATTTACGCTGGAATTTCGTGTACCAGCGTCCCCAGCACTTGATGAACCGGGTTGCCAAAGAACGCCGCGTGTTTTATGTCGAAGAACCCATCATTGACGCCGGTCCCGCGCGTTTGGAGATCCGGCAGGAAGGCGACCGGTTGTGGCGCGTCGTTCCCCATCTGCCCGAAAAACTGAACAAAGAAGTATCGCGCGAAGCGCACATCGAACTGGTGGATAAACTACTGGCCGATCATAATATCAGCCAATACATCGCCTGGTACTATACCCCCATGGCAATGGGCTATACCTACCACCTTAAACCGGCCGTCACTGTTTATGATTGCATGGACGAGCTTTCGGCCTTCAACGGCGCGCCCCCACGCATGCTGGAACACGAGCAGGAGTTGCTGGATAAGGCCGATGTGGTCTTCACCGGCGGCGTCAGCCTGTATGAAGTCAAAAAAGAGCGCCACAACAATGTGCATGCGTTCCCGTCCAGCATCGAAAATCATCACTTTGGCAAAGCCCGCAGCGTAGATAGCGACCCGATCGACCAGATGCATATACCGCATCCGCGCCTGGGTTTCTTCGGCGTGATCGACGAGCGCTTCGACCTGGACCTGATTGCTGGTGTAGCGCGGGCCCGCCCCGGCTGGCACTTGGTCATCATCGGCCCGGTGGCCAAGATCGATCCCAGGAAGTTGCCCAAATCCAGCAACATCCACTATCTTGGCCAAAAAACCTACGAAGATCTGCCCAAATATCTGGGTGGATGGGATGTGGCGCTGCTGCCGTTCGCCCTCAACCGCTCCACCGAATATATCAGTCCGACCAAGACGCCCGAGTACCTGGCAGGCGGCATACCGGTGGTTTCCACCCCCATCCGGGATGTGGTTCGCCCGTACGGCGACGAAAAGCTGGTGCATATCGCCAAAGGCGTGGATGCATTTGTTGCTGCCTGCGAACAGGCGCTGGATGCCGGCTGGGACCGCAAGGCGTGGTTGAAGAAAGTGGATGCCTTCCTGTCCAAGAACTCGTGGGATTACACCTATACCCGCATGATGCAGTTGATCGAATCCGGGTTGTACGCCGGCCCCGGGTACGATAACAAGTACACCAGCAAAAACGCCGGTCCCACCGGCTTGCCGACTGCCGCGTTCACGGCGCTATCACTTGACCTGGAGCCGGAGCAGACCGATCTTAACCCGCGCGGTCCTTCCAGCATGTTCGATTATCTCATCGTCGGCGCGGGCTTTGCCGGCAGCGTGCTGGCCGAGCGGCTGGCCGCCGGCTCGGGCAAACGCGTGCTGCTGATCGACAAGCGCAACCACATCGGCGGCAACGCCTACGATCATTACAATGAGGATGGGCTTCTGGTGCACAAGTACGGGCCACATATCTTCCACACCAACGCGCGCGAGGTGTTCGAATACCTCGGCCGCTTTACCGAATGGCGGCAATATGAGCACCATGTGCTCGCCAGCGTCGACGGCCAGTTGCTGCCCATTCCCATCAACCTGGATACGATCAACAAGCTCTACGGCCTCAACCTGACCGCGCAGGATCTGCCCAAGTTCTACGAATCCGTAGCCGAGCCGCGCGACCCGATCCGCACCTCGGAGGATGTGGTGGTCAGCAAGGTCGGCCGCGAGCTGTACGAGAAATTCTTCCGCAACTACACCCGAAAGCAGTGGGATCTTGACCCCTCGCAACTCGACGCCCAGGTGACGGCGCGCGTGCCGGTGCGCTTTAACCGCGACAGCCGCTATTTCACCGACACCTACCAGTCGATGCCGCTGCATGGGTACACGCGCATGTTCGAGCGCATGCTCGACCATCCCAACATCAAGATCATGCTCAACACCGACTACCATGAGGTGCTGGATCTGATCAACTTCCGCGAAATGATCTTCACCGGTCCGGTGGATGAGTATTTCAACTTTGTTTATGGTAAACTCCCCTACCGGTCGTTGGATTTCAAGTTCGAAACCCACAACAAAGAGTGGTACCAGCCCGAAGCGGTGGTCAACTTCCCCAACGAGCACCTGTACACCCGCGTGACCGAGTTCAAGTATCTCACCGGGCAGGTTCATCCAAAAACCACCATCGTCTACGAGCATCCTACCGCGGAAGGCGACCCGTACTACCCCATTCCGCGGCCGGAAAACGCAGAACTTTACAAGCAGTATCAGAAGTTGGCCGCTTCGACGCCGGGTGTGTATTTTGCCGGGCGGCTGGCTACGTACAAGTATTACAACATGGACCAGGTAGTGGCCCAGGCGCTGACCCTGTACAGCAAAATCGCCGGCGTGCGCGAAGGCCAGGCGGCCAAAACGCACACGCCCCACTACCTTCCGGTAAGCCTGCCGCGTTCGGC
>CALDSL010000418.1 GCA_937920255.1 uncultured Anaerolineaceae bacterium
CCCAGAACTACCGCTACGGTGGCGACCCCGAGTCGCACCGCATCAACGGCGAGGTGTGGAAGGCGCGCTTCGATCACTCAGCCCCCGACGGTTGCTGGCTGGGCTGCACCATGGCCTGCGCCCACAGCGTGCCGCACTTCCATCTCAAAACCGGCCCCTATCAGGGTCAGATTGTCGTGGTCGACGGTCCGGAATATGAAACCCTGGGTGGCCTGGGCTCCAACTGCGCCATCTTTGACCCCGAGGCGATGCTCGAGATCAACTTCTACGCCGACACCTACGGACTGGACACCATCTCGCTGGGCAACTCGTTCGCCTTTGCCATGGAGTGCTGGGAATACGGCATCTTGAACGCAGAGCGCACCGGCGGGATCGACCTGTCATGGGGCAACCACGCCTCGGTGCTGGAGCTGATGCACCAGATGGCGCTCGGCCAGGAATTTGGCGTGATCATCGGCCAGGGCATCCGCTACATGAAGCAGTACTTTGCGGAGCACTTTGGCGCTGACCCGGCCGTGCTGCATGACATCGGCATGGAAGTGAAGGGCATGGAGATCTCCGAGTACATGACCAAGGAATCGCTCGTCCAGCAGGGCGGGTACGCCATGGCTTCTAAAGGCCCGCAGCATGACGAGGCCTGGCTGATCTTCATGGAGCTGGTGCACAAACAGTTGCCCACCTTTGAGAAGAAGGCCGAGGCGCTGTACTACTTCCCCATCTTCCGCACCTGGTTCAGCCTGCACGGTCTGTGCAAGCTGCCCTGGAATGACATCATCCCGGTTAGCAACAAGACCGCCGCCGAACCTGCCAAAGTGCCCGAGCACGTGGAAAACTACTGCTGGCTGCACGAGGGTGTGACTGGCCAGAAGGTCACCATCGACGATATCCTGCTGCAGTCGGAACGCGTGTACCAGTTCCAGCGCATCTTCAATCTTCGCCTCGGCTTTGGCACGCGCGAGCACGATTACCCGCCGTACCGCGCCGTTGGCCCGGTGACGGTCAAGGAATACGAATCGCGCGTCGAGCGCTACGACAAGAGCCTGGTGGAAGACGTCGGCATCGACCCGACCGGCATGACAACCGAGGAAAAGATGGCCGCCCTGCGCAAGTACCGCGAGGGGCGCTACGAGCAGTTGATCGACGCGGTATTCCCGCGCCGAGGCTGGACGTCCAACGGCGTGCCCACCGTCGATACGCTGCGCCGCCTCAACATGGACCTGCCCGAACTGGTGGAACTCGTCCAGCAGCACGGAGGGTAAGGAAACACCCACTGGCCGGCCCGCGAGGGCCGGCTTTTTTGTTCACCTGGTGATCAGACGCCAAAATGTAGGGGTGAAGCATTCGGTAGAACCTACGCGGGAAGAAATGTGGATTATCGTCCGGATGCTTCACCCGTGGATGGCTCGAAGACACCCGGTCAGATGAGGCGCTTCAAGGCCGTGGGGGTGGGCGAAGCATCTGGATGACCTTCGGGTTTTTTCCTCAGCCGGCGATCTACCAGATGCTTCGCCCCTACATTCTAATTTGACGCAGCATATGCTAATCCGAAAATCGATTATAATGACGCAACTACGAACACCAGGAGGGACGCGAACCGAGATTAACGTGTGGGAAAGAAAAGCGCATGGCCTCGGCTGCCGCACATGCATGTATGGGGGCAAACGGTGGTTGAGGTGACGAGGATGAGGGTTCGCCGCCGCGAGGTGGCGTTAACCGGGGAAGCGCAGGCCAGCGACCTGCGCGCCGGGAAAATCGAAGGATCAGCGGAAGCCCTCCGAGAGCAGCACTCTTGAGCCTTTCCCAAGTCTGGCAAATTTCTGTAATCCAGGCCGCGCCGGTGATGTGATGCCGGCGGGCGGATACCATCTATGCGAGCGGCAGTTGCCCGGTGATTTGGGCTGCCCGCGAGATTTGGGAGGACGTATGTGTGGAATCGTTGGCTACATCGGCGAGAAAGACGCCACGCCGATTATTTTGAACGGGCTGCGCCGCCTGGAATACCGCGGCTATGACTCGGCCGGGATCGCGGTGATGCAGGACGGGCATATCGAGCTGCGGCGCGACGCCGGTAAACTCTCCAACCTCACCAGCCTGGTCGACCAGATGCCGTTGAGCGGCAGGATCGGCATTGGGCACACGCGCTGGGCCACCCACGGCGAGCCATCGGCGCGCAACGCGCACCCGCATATGACCAAGAACGGCGACGTGGTCGTCGTCCACAACGGCATTGTCGAGAATTTCCTCGAACTGCGCGAAGAATTGAGCGATGAGGGTGTCGAGTTCCATTCCGACACCGACACCGAAACCATCGTGCATCTGGTCGAGCGGCATCTTTCGGTCACCAATGACCTGACCGAAGCCGTGCGCCGCACGCTGGGAATGCTCAAAGGCGCGCACGGCGTGGTGGTGATCAGCATCACCGAGCCGGATAAGATCGTCGCGGCGCGCATTGGAAACGCAGGCGGCGTAGTTATCGGATTAGGGCAGGGCGAGAATTATGTCGCCTCGGATATCCCTGCCATTCTGGAACACACCCGCCGCATGATCTTCCTCGAATCGGGGCAGATGGCGGTGGTCAGCGCCGCGGCGGTGCAGGTAACCACCCTGGACGGCAAGGCCGTGCGCCCGCAGGTGCACACCGTGGCCTGGGACCCGGTGTCCGCCGAAAAGGGTGAGTACCGCCACTTTATGCAGAAAGAGATCCACGAACAGGTGCGCTCGCTGACCGACACGCTGGCCGGCCGGGTCGATTTTGATGAAGGCCGCATCCGCCTGCCGCAGTTGAACCTCGACGCGCAGGGAGCGCGTGCGATCAACAAGATCCACATCACTGCTTGCGGCACGGCTGCTTACGCCGGCATGGTGGGCAAGATCCTGATCGAGCGCATCGCGCGCATCCCTGTCGAGTTCCAGATCGCGTCCGAGTTCCGCTATAACGATCCGCTGGTGCAGCCGGGGGATATTGTGCTGGCCATCAGCCAGTCAGGCGAAACAGCCGACACGCTGGCCGCCATGGACGAAGGTCGCAAGCGCGGCGCAAAGCTATGGTCGATTGTTAACGCCATCGGGTCGCAAGCCATGCGCGTCGCCGACGGCTACATTTCCATGCAGAGCGGGCCGGAGATCGGCGTGGCCTCCACTAAAGCCTTCACCGCGCCGCTGGTCGACCTGTACATGCTGGCCGTGCTGCTGGCCGACCTGCGCGGCACACTGCCCGAGTCCGAGCGCCGCCGGCTGGTTAACGATCTGCGCCTGGTGCCGGATCTGGTGGGCAAATGCCTGGACCGCGAGCCGGAAGTCGAGCGGGTGGCGCAGGCGCTTAAGCACGTGCGCGACGCCATCTACCTGGGCCGCGGGATCAACATGCCCATCGCCTACGAAGGCGCGCTCAAGCTCAAAGAGATTTCCTACATTCACGCCGAGGGCTACCCGGCGGGCGAAATGAAGCACGGCCCTATCGCCCTGATCGACCGCGACATGCCGGTCATCGCCATTGCCCCGCGCGATCCGTGGCACGAGAAGATGATCAGCCAGATCGAACAGGCCAAGGCCCGCGGCGGGGTGGTGGTGGCGGTGGCCACCGAGGGCGACCCGCGCGCCGAAGCTGAAGCCGACTACGTCCTGTGGGTGCCGGACACCCCGTGGATGCTCAGCCCGGTGGTGACGGTCATCCCGCTGCAGTTGCTCGCGTACCACATCGCGTCGCTACGCGGGCTGGACGTGGATCAGCCCAGGAATTTGGCGAAGAGTGTGACGGTGGAATAGGGAAAAACGGATCCCGAATTGAAATCGACATTCAAAATATTCGCTCAGGTAGCGTACGTACGGCGCGACCGCGCCCAACCAGTAGTCGGGCGACCGGTCCTGATCAGCTTATTTGCCTATTGACTCAGTTTTTTGTCATCTGTATAATCAATCCAAGTAATATTGATAATTAAAATCGATATTATCAATATTACTTGGATGCGGCTCTGGAGACGTAGTTTTCTTCATCCACCCTATGACGTCAGGCGGGAAAAAGACTCATAAGACAACCAGGAGATAGTCAAAATGCATATCGAAAAACGAAACAGGGCTGGGCAGCTCGCCTGGCGGCTGGTCTGTGTTGTGCTGCTACTCGGGCTGTTCGTGGCGGGCAGCGCTGTCCCGGTGCAGGCCGGGCCTACCGTCTTCGATAATACCAACGTCCCCGTGAGTTTCGAGATGTTCAATCAGTGCGCGGGTGAGTACGGAGAATATATCGACTTTACCGGCTCCATGCACCTGCTGTTTTTTGAGATCTACAGCGAATCCGGCAATGGAGTTTACAAATCTCAGGTGAATATGCAGGGCGTAACTGGCGTCGGAGAAGAAACCGGTATCGTATACCAGGCGGTTGGAATGGGCCAGGGTATCAGCACGGTCAAGGACGTCAACGACGTCTACACCTCAGTGAACAACCAGCGCTTCATCGGGAGCGGCCGGGGCAGCAACTTCCAGCTCCATATCTCGTACCACATCACCACCAATGCCAACGGAGAAGTCACCGCGGATCCGTTGAACTATTCCATCGAGTGCCGGTAACGGTATACGCTAAACGGTAAATCGTAGACCGTTTCCAGGAAGCCGGATCCGATGAATGGATGGCGGAGGCCGACCAGGCACGCGGCCTCCACGCCTGTTAATAGCTCCAACGCCGCCGGATGGCTGACCAAAGCCATCCGGCGGTTGGTTTGGCGGTGGGTGACATCACGGAACGCCAGACCCGCATGTGTTATTGCCCCAACCTTTTGCAGACTGGAGAACTGGCCGCTGTCCTTTGTATTGGTGCCGAACAAAACTTACTGGTGAGAAAGGAAATGAGTAATGCAGCCTGTCTCAGACGACGAGAAGACACGGAATCCCACAGCCATCACTTTGCCGATAGGGATTGCTCTTGGTGCTGCGATCGGCGCGGCGTTGGATAATATTGCCATTGGGGTTGGCGTTGGCCTGTCACTTGGCCTGGCAATCGGCGCGTTCCTGCAAGCACGGCAGAACAATCGCTAACCGGCACGATAGTGCTGAACGAAAACAAACCGCGAAGGTTTGCCGCCTTCGCGGTTTGTTGTTTGAAATCCGATAGTAAATATGTTCTATTTGTGTTATACTTCTCTATAATTCGAAGAACTTTGTTCGATATCGAAATGCAACAAAATGATCAAGAACTTCTTTGCCTTTATAGGCTTTGCGGTGATAACGGTGCTTATTGTCGCCAGCGTATCCGCGTTAGGTCTATTTTACGATTCCCTCGGCCTGGTGACGCTGCCCAAACAACTGCCCGCGCTATCGAAGCTGGCCGAACTGGCGCCGGGGGTGGGCGAGGTGACGGTCAGCGTTCAGGATGGGAGCGCCGGCAAGGTCACCTGGACCAACCCACTCGACCTGCTGCCGGCTGCCAGCCCGACCCTGCCGCCGACGCCCACGCCGTACCCCACCGTGGCGCCGACCCCGGTGCCGCCCATGGATCCGGCGCTCTACCGCGCGCAGACGATGGCCAGCCTGCGCCAGCTTGCCGCTGATCTGGAACTGTGGATGGAGGCAAACAACCGCATGGCGCATGATGCCAGCCTGCTCCAGCAGCCGGATTGGCGCGCTCAGGTGCAGCAGGCGCTGGATTCTTCCGCCGCCTCGGCCTGGACGCTGGCCAATATCGGCCCGCCGCCGCCGGAATACAGCGCTATCGACGGGATGCTGGACATGGTCTACAACGAGGTGGAAGGGCTGCGCGCCAACTACAACCAGGGCGTGGCAACCGGCAGCGTCGCATCCTTTGAAGCTGCCGCGCAGAACTTCTCGCGGCTAAGTGATGCTTTAACCCAGGTGGCGGGGATGATGGCGCAGTCCGGTTGGGCAGTCGAGTAGTTAGGCCGACGCCACCTCCAGCGGAAGGCCGGTGGCCTGGCTGCTGATGCGCCACAGGTTGTCCAACTGCGCCGGGTCATCGCAGGTGGGATCGACCGGGCGTTGCTGGAACTTGACGAAATACGCCCCGCTGACCCCGCGCACGTCCGGCGCGGCGGCCAGCCGCACGATGGGCTGCACGCCTTTTTCCAGCGGCGTGGCAAACTCGTGCAGGATGCTCATCACC
>CALDSL010000419.1 GCA_937920255.1 uncultured Anaerolineaceae bacterium
CGCCAGCAGGTTGTCGCCCTGCACCAGCAGGTTCCCGCTGGCCTCGCCAACAGAAAGCTCGGGGTCGCAGCGCAGCAGGTGGAAGGGGACTTCGTTATGGTGGTTTAATACGGCTTTTTTGCCGATCCAATCAAGAGTGGGCATAATGTCAAAATCCTTGATTACATTTTGTTGGATGGTTTACTCCCTCAGGGCATCTTGATTATAGCCCGGGTTTTCAACATTGATACACATGGCCTTATTTGATAACTCGGTTTGCAGGTCATGCCGTACGCTTCGACGGGGCTCAGCGTACTCCTTTATTGTCTTGCGTGGCCCGCGCTCCGCAGGGGTACCGACCGGCTTTTTCCAATGAGGCCAGCGCGCCATTTCCCCCCTCCCCTCAAAAACTGTAAAGTAATCCCAAACTCCCCAGCCCGGGGCGCGCTTGCTTCTCATTTCCCGGCGTGATACACTTTTAGCGTGCCCAAATCGATCCTGGTAGCCACGTCTGACCCGGCCTATGGCGAACTGCTGCGCAGCGGCCTGGAAGACAGCGGCCTGTACGGCGTTACCCTGGCGTCCGGCGGCAGCGAGCTGCTGTCGCTGGCGTCGGAACACGCCTACGATCTGGCTATCCTGGATGCCGAGCTGCCCGGCGAGCCGTTCGCGCCGCTGGTGCATGGGCTGGCGGCCGCCTGCCCGCGCATGAAGGTGATGATCGTGCCGCCCGAGAACAACCCGCGCCACGCGCTGCTGACCGGGCTGGCGCCGCACGGTTATATTTTCAACCCGTTCTTCCTGCCGGATCTGCTGGACGGGGTGCAGGCCGTGCTGGCCGCGGCCGAAGGGCCGCCCCCGCAGCCGCTGCTCGTGCACAGCGCGCTGCGCGCCGAGGGCCTGTGCTGGGTGGAAGACCCGCAGCGCGCCGGGCAGGTGCTGGCGCGGCTGCTGCTGCAAACCGACGCCGCGGCGATGCTGGTGGCGTTTGAGGGCAAGCTATGGGCCAGCGCCGGGTCGCTGCCCGAACCCGCCGTGGCGGAGATCGCCGGCGGGCTGGGCGAGTGGTGGCAGGAGGGGCAAAAGCTCGACCTGGCGCGTTACCTGCGCCTGCGATCCACCGGCAGCGAGCACCTGGTGTACTCCACCGCGTTGCTCGACCAACTGGTGCTGGCGCTGGTGTACGCCGGCGGCAGTTCGCTCACCCGCGCGCGGGCGCAGTCGGCGCTGGCGGCGGAGGAACTCAGCCGGCTGGCCGCGCCGCAGCCCGCGGCCGAGCCTGACGCCCTGGATGAGGATGCGCCGGACGAGGAAGCGCTGGAGATCAACCTGGCGGCGCTGCTGGCGGATATGCCCCCGCCCGATCCCCAGGCCCATCCGGAGCCGCACCTCGACAGCGCGGCGCTGGAATGGCTGCGCGAGGAGGAAATTAACTTCCCGTGGGAAGAGGGCGAGCGCGGCGCCGGCGCGGAACCATCCGCGCAAGATTGGCGCGCCCTGCTGGGCGCGGCCGACGACGCGCCGCGCGAGAACTGCTTCACCTGCGCGCTGCTGCCGGCGCAGCCCAACCAGCACCTGACCGGCGCGCTGGCCGAGCAGATCGGCATGGGCATCCGCCAGATTTGCATGGATTTCGGCTGGCGGCTTTCAGGGCTGGCGGTGCGGCCCGGGCACGTGCAGTTCAGCGTGACGGTCGGGCCGGACGGCTCGAGCAGCAGCGTGGCCAGCGTGGTGCGCCAGCGCACCTCGGAGCGTATTTACAATCGTTTCCCGCACCTGCGCGCGGCGCGGGGCGGCGATTTTTGGGCCCCCGGCTGTTTGGACGTGCCCGGGATCGGCTCGATACCTGTGGAAACCCTGCGCAATTACATCACGCAAACACGGCAAAGCCAGGGCCATCAACCATCCAATGGAACGGTGGAGTAGACCCGTGGAGCGCCTGTTATGACTCCCATTTTATATCTCATCGACGGTCACGCCCTGGCGTACCGCACCTATTTTGCCCTGACCGCCGCCGGCGGGGGCGAGCGATTGAGCACCAGCAGCGGCGAACCCACCGCCGGCATCTACGGCTTTGCCAGCGTGCTGCTGCGCATTCTGGAACAGGAACGCCCCGAGTACCTGGCGGTGGCGTTTGACACCGGCAAGACCTTCCGCGACGCGATTTTCCCGGCCTACAAGGCCACGCGCGCCAAGATGCCCGACGATCTCAGTTCGCAGATCGGGCGCATCCGCCAGATGATCGACGCGTTCCACTTCCCGCGCCTGGAGGTGGAAGGCTTCGAGGCCGATGACGTGCTCGGCACGGTGGCCAAACAGGCGGTGGCCAAAGGCTTTGGCGTCAAGATCATCACCGGCGACCGCGATCTGCTGCAACTGGTGGACGAGCGCGTGATCGTCAACCTGTCGGGCATGCGCCTGTCAGAGGCCAAAGATTACACCGTCACCGACGTGGTGGCGCACCTGGGCGTGCGCCCGGAGCAGGTGGTGGATTACAAGGCGCTGGTGGGCGACGTGTCGGACAATATCCCCGGCGTGGCCGGGATTGGCGAGAAGACCGCCATTTCGCTGCTGTCCGAGTACCCCGACCTCGACGCGATCTACGCCGCCATCGAAAGCCTGCCCAACCGCGTGCGCACGCGGTTGGAAGCGGGCAAGGATTCGGCCTACCTCAGCCGCGACCTGGCCACCATCCGCTGCGACGTAAAGGTCAGCATCGACCTGGAACAGGCGCGCACCGATCACATCAACTACCAGGCGGTGGAAGACCTGTTCCGCCAGCTTGAGTTCCGCACGCTCACCAACCGGCTGAAGGGCCTGCTGCACACGCCCGAAGGGGCGATGCCCGGCCAGCAGCTTTCACTGTTTGGGCAGGAAGTCACCCGCGTGGGCGAGCCGGAAGGATACACCATCGAAACCATCATCGTGGACACGCCCGCGAAGCTGTCTGCGCTGCTCAAAGACCTGGACGGCGCGTCAAGCATCGCGGTCGACACCGAAACCACCGCCACCGACCCGCTGCGCGCCGACCTGGTGGGCATTTCGCTGGCGGTGCGCGAAGGCCAGGGGTATTACATCCCCGTGGGACACAAGACCGGCGAGCCGCAGTTGCCGCTGGAGCAGGTGGTGGAAGCGCTGCGCCCGTACCTGACCGACCCGGCCAAACCCAAGATCGGCCAGAACCTGAAATATGACGTGCTGGCGCTGGGTCTGGTGGGGCTGGAGATGGAGCCGCTCGGGTTTGACACCATGCTGGCCGAGTGGTTGAGCAACCCGGCCTCGCGCAACCTGGGGCTGAAAGACATGGCCGAAATCTACCTGGACGCGCACATGACCCACATCCAGGAG
>CALDSL010000420.1 GCA_937920255.1 uncultured Anaerolineaceae bacterium
CCGCCGCCTTCCAACAGGTGGATGCTATCATCACCCCCTCCACCGCGCTGGCCGCTCAACCCATCCCCGCCGGCGGCCTGTCGGACGGCTGGTCCGACCTTTCCACCGACACCGAGTTGATGCGCTACGCCTTCCCCGCCAACTTCACCGGCAACCCGGCCATCAGCTTCCTGGCCGGCTACGACAGCCGCGGCTTGCCCATTTCGATGCAGGCCATCGGCCGCCACTGGGAAGAGCACCTGCTGCTGCGCGTGGCCTTCAACGCCGAGCGCCTCGTCCAGCGCCGCCTTCCCCCGCGCTATTACCCTCTGTTTTAAGCTAACACCCCAAAACATACGTAGGGGCGGACACGTGGGTCCGCCCCTACGATGGCTGTTCATAGGCCTTGTAGCGTGCGCCTTGGCGCACTCCACGATGGCCGATAACATCCTGACGCAAAGCGGAATGCGCTCTTGCCATCCACATTCGGTTGTGAACGGCCATCGTGGGGTTAGCCAAGGCGCACGCTACTGATGGAAAACATAAAATTCACCCCGGGCGAGTGCCCGGGGTGAATTTTAATCTTTACGCTTTATGCGATGTCTTGCGCTTGGTCTTGCTCTTGCCGCGTTTCTCCGTGCCGATGTGAATCCCCATATCCGGCAAAATAACCCGGTGCACCAGCAGCACCAGGCCCGCCGCCCCGAACGCGGCGACGAAAATCCACAGCGAGGTGGACAGGTTATTCATCAGCGCCGGGTTGATGATCATCACCAGCGCCAGCGTCAGCAGCAGCATCCCGCCGATCAGCTTGAGCACGCGCCCGTGCTTCTCTTCCAGCCGGCTGGACTTCAACGTCACCACCGCCACGCCAAAGATGACCAGCTCATCCAACTGGTAAACCAGCATGTACACCAGCAGCAGCGCCACAAACGTGGCCGCGGTCACGCCCTGCGCGGTGAGCATGTTGGTCCACACCACCGGGAAACCCGCCGTGCACGAGAACTCCACCAGCGAGACGCCCGCCGCCAGCACCACCGTCGCCCCGGCCATGGCCGGAAACGATTCGCTCGCGTCCATCACCCGCCGGATTTTGTTGATGATGCCCGGCTTGTCTTTGTCGGCGATGGTAAAGGACACGCCTTCTTTGTACCAGAAGTAATCCTTGATATTCACCAGCGCAAAGAACGCCGCCACCAGCGCCACCACCACGCGAATCCAGCCCGCGAAGCTGACGATCTTGAGCACGCTGAACAGCCCGGCGATAAACAGAGCGTAGATCAGCGCCGTCACGGTCAGGAAGATCAGGCCGATCACCAGCACCTTGCGCCGTGAGCCGGTGTGCACCGTCAGCGCGATCAGCATCGACAGCACCCACAGCGAGCACGGATTGAAGCCGTCCACAAAGGAGATCAGCAGCGTGCTGACAAACAGCGACTGCTGGTCCAGATCCACCGTGCCCAGCAGCGGAATTTCCAGCTTATGCGTTTGGGTCACATCACCGGCCTCGTCATTATTACCGGCGTTGGGCAGCGGTTGCCCCACTTCCAGCGGCGTGATGGGGTCATTCAGTGAGTCGGGGCAGCCGTTCTCGAGGCAGGCCTCGATCACGCCCTCAATATCCGCGTTCATCTGCTCGCCGTAGCCCACAAAGTGATACGGCCCGATAAACAGAGTCGGTACGCCGCCCACTTCAAAGCCGAATTTGGCCGCGGTATCGCTGAGCAACTTGAGGTTGGCGTCGTTGTACCACACCTCATAATCAACATACTTTAAGCCGGGGTAAACGTCCAGCAGCGATTCCAGGTACGGTTTCATCGCCGCGCAGTGCGGGCAGCCGTCACCCCAGAACAGGTACATGGTCACCGGCTTGGGCGGTTCAGCGTCCTGCGCGCGGGCAACGCCCACACCCAGCACGGCAAGGGCCAACATTACCACCAGCAAGGAGAGGAATGTTCGTTTCATGTTTGTGTCCAGAGTAAGAATACCGGAATTGTAACCGCCTTATAGAATCCCGGCAATGGGGAACCCCCCTCCCGCTCCCTCCAAATGCGCTTTTCAGCATTTGGGGGGAGGTTGGGAGGGGGGTGGGGTAGGTCCCAAACAACCATGAATATCCAAATACGCAATGATCGCCCACGCGATTTCATAACCCATGTACAATCAAGACCAAACTTGAAAATATTGAGGGAAAAATGACCAAACCGCGCGTATTTGCCACCCGCATCATCCCCCAAGCAGGATTGAAAAAGGTTCTCGAATTTTGCGACGCCGACGTTTGGCAGGGCGATTTACCCCCCAGCCGCGAAGAACTGCTGGCCCGCGCAGCCGGCGTCGACGGCCTGCTCACCCTGCTCAGCGACCCGATTGACGCCGCGCTGATGGACGCCGCCGGCCCGCAGCTGAAAGTCATCAGCCAGTACGCCGTCGGCTTTGACAACATCGACGTGCGCGCCGCCACCCAGCGCGGCATCCCCGTCGGCCACACTCCCGGCATCCTCACCGACGCCACCGCCGACTTCGCCTTTGCGCTGATGATGAGCGCCGGCCGGCGCGTGGTCGAAGCCGACCGTCACACCCGCGAGGGCAAATGGAAGACCTGGGGCCCCTCCATCCTGCTCGGCTCCGATTTCGTCGGCGCGACGCTGGGGCTGGTGGGCTTTGGCCGCATCGGGCGCGCCATGGCCAAACGCGCCTCGGGTTTCGACATGCGCGTGATCTACTACGACCCCACCGCCGAGCAAGACCCGGCCATCGCCGCCCAGCTGGTGGACAGCCTGGAAGACCTGTTGCGCCAGTCCGACTTCGTCTCGCTGCACACCCCACTGACGCCCGACACGCGCGGCATGATCAACGCCCGCACCCTGGCACTGATGAAACCCGGCGCCGTGCTAATCAACACCTCGCGCGGAGGGGTCATCGACCAGCCCGCGCTGTATGAAGCCCTGCGCGACGGCACCATCTTCGCCGCCGGCCTGGACGTGACCGACCCCGAGCCGCTGCCGATGGAAAGCCCGCTTCTCACCCTGCCCAACCTGATCATCGCCCCGCACATCGCCAGCGCCAGCACCTGCACGCGCGACGAAATGGCCGTCCTCACCGCCGACAACCTCATCGCCGGCCTCCAGGGCGAACCCCTCCCCCGCTGCGTCAACCCCGAGGTATATAAGAAGTAGAGACGCATGACATTTCCCCCGCTCTATGCTATGATTAGCAGGAGGCCGGCGGCGCTGCCGCGGGCATAACCCCTTTCCAACCGGGACGCGGCATGAGCGATATCAGCGAACAGGAAATTCAGGAAATCACCCGGCGGGTGCT
>CALDSL010000421.1 GCA_937920255.1 uncultured Anaerolineaceae bacterium
GCGACAGCGCGCGCCAGTAATACAACTGCGCTTTTTCCACGTCGGTCTTCGCCAACCCCTCGCTGCGGTTGAACTGCATGTAGGCTTCCCCATTATACCCCAGCAGCAGTTGCGCCCGCCCCAGGCCCAGCGCGGCGCCGAACGCCTGCTTGTCCAATTCCAGCGCGGCTTCAAAATCGGCGCGGGCGGCTTCCCCATCCTCGCGTTCCAGGCGCAGCAGGCCGCGCTCCAGGTACACCTCCGCCTGCTGCGGGTCGATCTCCAAAGCGCGCGCGAAGGAATCCAGCGCAGCGTCTTCCTGGCCGACGGCCAGGTAGGCCTTGCCCAGCCATGCCAGCGCCTGGGCGTCGCCCTCGGTATAGGTGGTGTAGGTCAGCAGCGGCTGCAGCGAGCCTTTCACATTGCCGCCGCGCTGCATGGCCTCGCCCAGCAGCCGGTAAGCGTCAAGCAGGGTCAGGTCGAGCTGAAGCGCTCGGCGCGCTTCGGTCGCGGCCTCGGCGGGCAGGTCGGCGGCCAGGTGCGTGCGGGCCAGCGCCAGCGTATACAACGGGCTGCTGCGCGCCGCAGTTGGCGCAGCAGACAGGGCTTCCAGCGCGGCCTCGGGGTCTTCTTGCTCCAGCAGCAAGCCAGCCAGCACCCAATAGGTCTCAACCAGATCCGGGTTCAATTCCAGGGCGGTTTCCAGCGCGGCGCGCGCTTCCCGGGCATTGCGGGTCGCATCTTTTTCCAGTAAGGCGCGCGCCAATCCCAGGTGCGCGGGCGCGAATTTGTCGTCGATCGCCAGCGTCTCGTGGTAAGCCTCCAGCGCGGCGTCGGCGTCGCCCATCAGGCGGTGGACCTCGCCAATATAATAGAACGCGTCGATCGCGTCCGGCTCAGCGGTGGCCACCTGCTGGTAATAGTTGAGCGCCGCGCGCCACTCGCCGCGCTCGTAGGCGCGCACGGCGGCGCGGTAGGCCTCGGTGCGCGGGTGCGGGGTGTTGACCGCCAGCGGCGTGGGCGTGTAGGTGGCTTCGAGCGACAGCGAGAGCGGCTGCGGGCCGGTCTGCGCCTCCTGGGTCGGCGCGGCGGTGGCGATGGGCGTGGTAATCTGCACCAGCGCGGCGTCGACGGTGGGCAGGCGCGGGGCGCTCTGCTCGCGGCCCAATCCAAACAGCCGGCCGCCAAAAATACCCAGCAGCACCAGCGCCAGCAGCAGCAAGCCGCCGCCGGCGGTGAGGGCAGTCTTCAGAATCGGGCGCGGGGCGCGCTCCTGGCTCTGCATCCCCGCCTGCCAGTTGCGCCGGATCACCGGCGCCGGCGCGGATGCGGCCTGGACCGGCGCGGCGCCGTGGAACAGCAACCCGCGCCGCGCGGCTTCGTTGTTGGGGTCGCGCCGCAGCACTTCTTTCAGGCAGTAGACGCGCTCTTTGGCGCTGTCTACCAGCGCGCTCATCCACAACCAGTACTGCGGGTTTTCCTGGTTGATCTTGAGCAGCCGGGTGAGCAAATCGCGCGCCCGCGCCCGGTCCCCGGCGTCAATCGCCGACAGCACTTCCGCGTAGATGGTTTCTTCCGCTGCCATGCAAACAGTGTAGCATAGCCAAAACAGGCCAACAAGATTGCAGCCCCCCGCCGCGGCCTACCTTGCAAGATTGTATAGCCCTGCGAAATCGATTCTGGAAGCGGGGAAAGAGCGTTAACACGAATAAGAGCCGAATGAGCCGAATGACACGAATAGAGCTTTATCAAACGAATGGCTTAGCAACTGTAGGTTGGGTTGAGGAGGCGTATAGCCCGAGCTGATGTGGGCTCATGCCCGCCTCCGAAACCCAACACATAGCCAGTCATCAGAGCGTTGGGTTTCGCGGCACGCCTGGATCGGGTTTGGATTTTATGTTCGCTCGCGCCGGTTCATTGCGCCGCTCAACCCAACCTACCAGCTAAGCCATTCATTATTAAAAAGCTCTATTCGTGTCATTCGGCTCATTCGGCTCTTATTCGTGTTAACGCTCTTCCCCCCTGTATATCCTCTCTATCCACAGTGGAGGCGCTTTCCGAAACAGGATATAATCCCGGCATGTTCTGGAAACGCATTCTTCCCGCCGTGCTGGCGGCGGCGCTGCTGCTGGCAAGTTGCGGCCCGGCCGGCGAACAGCCCACCGGCGCGGCGCCTGCGCGCAATACACCCGGCGCGGACGTGCGCTTTACACCCTACGCCAGCGCTACGCCCAGCCCGTCCTCCACGCCCACCCCGCCCGGCACGGCCACGCCGCTGCCCTCGCCCAGCCCCACCCCGCGCCAGCACACCGTCGAGCGCGGGCAGGATATGGGCGGCATCGCCTTCCTGTACGGGCTTTCGCTCGAGGAGCTGATGGCCGCTAACCCCAGCGTCAACCCCAACAGCATGAGCATCGGCACCGTGCTGCTCATCCCGGGCAGCGCCGCGCGGCCGGCCGCCAGCGATTCGACCACCGCCCCCAGCCTGACACCCGTTCCGCTGCAGACCGGCGCGGTCAACTGCGCCGTCACCCGCGACGGCGGGGCGTGGTGCTTCCTGCCGGTCACCAACACCACCGGCGCGGCGCTGGAAAATCTCTCGGCGGTGGTGCGGCTGGCGGATGACGCCAGCGGCGCGATCATCTCGCAGACCGCGCTGCCCCCGCTCGACCGGCTGGCGCCCGGCGCGACCATGCCGCTCACGGCCTACTTCCCCGCCCCGGTCCCGGCCGCGTTCCACGCCGGCGGCGAGTTGCTGACCGCCATGCCGGTGGCCGGCGAAGGGCGCTACCGCGAAGTGGGACTGGTGGATGCGCGATTTGCGATCGACCCCGGCGGGCTTTCGGCCAGCGCGCAGGGCAGCCTGCGGCTGGAAGACGGCCAGGACGGCGCGCAGCAGATGTGGATCGCCGCGGTAGCCTACGATGCCAGCGGCGCGGTAGTTGGGGTGCGCCGCTGGGAGGCGGAACAGCCCCTGCCCGCGGGCGAAGAGCTCGCGTTCGATTTCGCCGTATACAGCATCGGCGCGCCCATCCAGCGCGTCGAGCTCCTCGTCCAGGCCCGGCCGTAATTTTACAACGTCAGGCTTTCTTCACACTTGAAAGCTTACTGACTTCCAGGAACAGCAGCAGGCTGAAGATGAGTTCGATCACTACCATCATCGCAGCCACGGCAAACGGCTGGAAGTTGACGCCAACCATCAGCGCGGCGATGGGGATAATCACCGAAAGCGCTATATACGCTTTTGACTGGTACAGCCAGCCAAACGGCAGCAGGTGCGCGCCAAAGATCATCGCCAGCACCATGACCATCTTTTCCGGCACGGTGGGATACACCCACATGGCGATCAGCAGGTAGAGCATCTGGTTGAGCGAGAATATCACGCCCAGGTTGGTTAGCGGGTTACCAGCGCTCGTGAAGTCAATTTTGAGGAATTTTGAAAACAAATACGCGAGCGGCAGCAGCGGCGCGGTGAACACAAACGTGATCAGGTTCTTGGTAAGGATTGGCAGATCCATCAGGTGGACCACCAGCACAGCGCTCCAGATGAAAACAGAGGCGAGAATGAAGTGAACACCCTTTTTCTGCCGGATCGCACTGTCGAGACGAATATCATCCAGGTTCATTGGCTACTCCTGAAGAAGATTTTACCATTTTCATCATGGCTTCGCGTTTATGCGTTAAGTCTCCCTGCGGGTTTAATCATCTGTAGGGTACGGCTGTTCTCCAAACCGGACCGTTTCATTATCGGAAGAACGGTGCGGTCTGGAAAACGACCACACCCTATAAGTGGCATTTCCGGCTGGTAACCAACCTCTTTGCGCAACCCGAAAGGCAGCGTGGCCGGCTTATTGATTATTCCAGATCAGGTACGACTCGGGCACGCAAACCTGGTCGGCGGTGCCGGCGGTGACACACACCTGGTAGGTCAGCAGCGTGCCGTTGTCCAACTGCGGCTGAGGCGGCACGGTGATGCTGGAAATACCGTTGGCAGCGGTCGGCGGGAGATAGGCCTGATACGTGGAGCCATCCGGGAAGAAGACCGTGAGCT
The DNA here is from genome assembly GCA_937920255.1 of uncultured Anaerolineaceae bacterium. Lineage (GTDB taxonomy): Bacteria > Chloroflexota > Anaerolineae > Anaerolineales > Anaerolineaceae > CALDSL01. The sequence continues at coordinate 4,031 of CALDSL010000421.1, forward strand.
GGGCTTCGATGTTGGGGATCGGGCGCTGGTCTTTGCGCTCCACCACCATCATCACGATCGTCTGCTCGGCATTCGCCGGGATCTGCGGCAGGATTTCCCCCACGCTGACGATCACGGTATCCGGCGTCAGTTGGAACGGCGTCACGGCCTGATCGCCGATGCCCTTGTGGCTGATGTAGGCTGTGCCCAGCGGCGTGATCTGCACCCGCAGCTCTTGCGCCAAGGAGGGATCGTAGTCCAGGCAGTAATTCTCAAAACACTGGCGGTAGAGCTGCTGGCTGCCCACCTGGAACACGGCCGAGATCGGCCGGCCGGAAATTTCCACGCCGCCGTGGGGCGCGATAAAGCGGTCAAAATCTTTGGGCACGTTGTAGCCCTGGTCGCCTTGCGTCGGGTAGAACACCATGCGCGAGTCATTGATCCGCGGGCCGGGTAGCGAGAAAGCCGTACCCAGGATGATCGGCACCGGACGCGCGCGCATTCTGCCAGGCTCATCGGCTGTGGAATAAAATACCACCCGCTCGTACACCTGCTCCCAACTCCCGTCCGCGTTCTGATACGGGCGCGTGAGCGGCTGGCCAAAGACTCTGACGCCGCCCAGGCGCATAATTTGTCGTGAGAAAATCTGTTCCGGTACGACTTCTGGTTGGCCGCCGATGATAGCGCTCACAGGTTCGGGCTGGTAGGTGCACAGCGCCCCACAGGACGCCGCGCCGTAGGAAATCAGCCGCACTCGCGCTTCTTTATCGTCCAGCGGCAGGTAAAAGCCAACATTCTCAAAATACTGTTCCACGCGGTTCTGCTGATAATTGATGCGTACCTGGGTCAGCGGGCGGCCGGTATAGCGCGCGCCGTGCAGCCGGTCGTAGAGTTTGACAAACGGTTCATAAATTGTGTACCCGTCCACCTGGCGGTCGTTCGGGTCAAGCAGCAGATCCGGCTGTTCGCGGTCCACCAGATCCACCCCGATTGGCCGCAGCGAAAAGCGCGCCGAATCCGCCGCGCCGGCGTCGTAGCACATCAACGCCGCGCTGGTGTACTGGCAAATGCCATCCTGCTGGATGGCCGGCGAAATCGCGTAGCCCAGCACCGCGCGCCCGCCCAGCGTATTATAGAACTCGCGGAAAATCGGGTCGACAGGGAGCGCTCCCGGCGGTTGAGACGAGGAATCATCCATCGGCGGGCTGCACGCGCTTAGCAGCAGTCCAAAAATGCCCACCAGCACCAGAACCAACAATCGCCTGAAAGAGACTGTCACCACCATAGCCTCGCCCCACCCCGAGTTTTTCGGGAATTCATATCCCGCACTGCTCTTCCGGCTTACGGAACAAATGAATCAATATATTAACGATTATTTCCTATCAATAAGGGGTAGCTGAATTTTACACCCGGCATACATCTTGCACAATTGCCCCCCACTTACAGCGCTGTAATAATCTTGTTAGAAAATAGTAACATCGTTGGCGGCAAAATTCAAGGGACATTCGACACGATAAACGCACATCCACCACGCGCATACACAGGCGAATCGGCAGGATGGACAACCGGAATTCGATGATACAATTTCTTAAGATGCCCATCTCAAGGAGAAATCATGACTGAAGTTGTTCTCATCGATGCAGTGCGCACGCCGGTCGGCGCCCTGGGCGGCGCGCTGGCCGCGGTTCGCCCGGATGATCTGGCCGCGCTGGTACTGCGCGCCCTTCTGCGCCGTACGGGCCTCGACCCTGCTCTGGTGGAGGAGGTCTATCTGGGATGCGCCAACCAGGCGGGTGAAGACAACCGCAACGTGGCGCGCATGGCCGTCCTGCTGGCCGGCATGCCGGTGGAAGTGCCCGCGGTAACGTTTAACCGCCTGTGCGCTTCGGGCCTGAACGCGATCAATGCCGCCACCCGCGCCATCAAGGCCGGCGAAGGCGATGTTTACATCGCCGGGGGCGTGGAGAGCATGTCGCGCGCGCCGTACTCGCTGCCCAAAGCCGAGCAGGGCTTCCCGTTCGGCAACCTGACCGCCTACGATACCGCGCTGGGCTGGCGCTACCCCAACCCCAAAATGCAGGAACTGTACGGCACCGAGTCGATGGGCGAAACCGCCGAGAATATCGCCGCCATGACCGGCATCACCCGCGCCGAGCAGGACGCCTTTGCCCTGGAAAGCCACCGCCGCGCGGTCGCCGCGCAGGACGGCGGCGTCTTTGACGGCGAGATCGAGCCGGTGAGCATCCCGCAGCGCAAGGGCGACCCGCTGCTGGTGACGCGCGACGAGCGCCCGCGCCGCGACACCTCGCTCGAATCGCTGGCGCGGCTGCGCGCTTCCTTCCGCAAAGACGGCAGCGTCACCGCCGGCAATGCCTCCGGACTGAACGACGGCGCCGCCGCCGTGCTGCTGATGAGCGCCACGCGCGCCGCGCAGCTTGGCCTGGCGCCCCTGGCGCGCGTGATCTGCAGCGCCGCCGCGGGCGTGCCGCCGCGCATCATGGGCATGGGGCCGGTCCCGGCCACGCGCAAAGCCCTGGAGCGCGCCGGGCTGGCGGTGGGAGACCTGAGCCTGGTGGAACTGAATGAGGCCTTCGCCGTACAGGCCCTGGCGGTGATGCGCGAGTTAGGCCTGCCGCACGAGATTACCAACGTCAACGGCGGGGCGATTGCCCTGGGGCACCCGCTGGGCTGCTCCGGCGCGCGCATCGTCACCACCCTGGTGCACGAAATGCGCCGCCGCGCCGCCGACGGCCGCCGCCCGTTCTACGGGCTGGCCACGCTGTGCGTGGGTGTCGGCCAGGGCGAAGCCACCCTGTTCGAAGCGCTGTAGCATCCGGTAGAGACGCAAGATTTTGCGTCTCTGCCTTCAAACAAAGAAAGAGGCGCATGAACGTTCTGGTCACGGGCTCCACGGGTTTCATCGGCGGGCAGTTGTGCCGCGCCCTGTGCGCCCGCGGCCACACCGTGCGCGCCTTTCACCGCCCCAGCAGCCGCACCGGCGCGCTGGCCGGCCTGGCGGTGGACCATGCCCTGGGCGACCTGACCCAACCCGAAACCTTGACCACTGCCATGCAGGACATCGAAGTGGTGTTCCACGCCGCGGCACTGCTGGGCGGATCAGAGAAATCGGGGCGCATGTATGCCGTCACCGTGGAGGGTACGCGCTCCGTGCTGGCGGCCGCGCTGCAGGCCGGCGTGCGCCGGCTGGTGCACACCAGTTCGGTCGCCGCGCTGGGCGTGCCCGATTTTGCCGGGCGCGCGTCACTGCCCATTGACGAAAATCACCCGTGGAACTACCGCCCCGAACGCTGGCCGTACGGGTACGCCAAGCATCTGGCCGAGGTGGAAGTGCAGAAGGCCGTGGCGCAAGGGCTGGACGCAGTGATCGTCAACCCCAGCGTAGTATTTGGCGCGCGCGATGTCTACCGGCAGAGCAGCTCGATCATCATGCAGGTGGCGCGCCGCCGCCTGCCGGCGCTGACCGAGGGTGGGATCAACGCGGTGCACATCGACGACGTGATCGATGGTCACCTGGCCGCGCTGGAACGCGGCGCCACCGGCGAGCGCTACATCCTCGGCGGCGAAAATATGACCCACGCCACTCTGGTGCGCCGCATAGCCAGAATCGTCGGCGCGCCGGCGCCGCTGCTGTTCCTGCCCGCCGGGCTGGCGCGGCTGCTGGCCGGCCCGCTGCGGTTGATGCAGGCGTTTATTGAAGCGCCCGTGGCGTCGAACGCGCTCTATTTGGCGGGGTACCGGTTCTATTACGATACGCACAAAGCGCTGGTGGAGTTGGGACTGAACCAGCCGCGCCCGGTGGACGAGGCCATCCGCGAAGCCTACGACTGGTTCCGCGAGCGCCAGGGCGATACCCGCCCGGCGAAGGACCTCAACCGCTAGCGTCAGTTTCTTCCAGCTTTATGATCGGGAACTTGATACGCAAAAATGACTCGCGCCAGCCGTACGCTTCGACGGGGCTCAGCGTACTTCGACAAGTACGCTGAGCCCCGTCGAAGCGTACGGCATGGCGCAAAGGGCTTTGTCTTGGAATTTTCTCGGACGATCTTCCTGTTCGTGAACCTTCAATGTGGAGGTTACATCCGCCTTACCCCCCAATTTCGCTCATCGTGCGGTTGAGGGCCACCTCGCCCTTTGCCAGGCCGTGGCCCCAGGGCTTGTCCCACACATTCTCCACAATCAACTGGCGCAGGTCTTCCAGGCTGGCGCCGGCGCGCAGCGGGGTGAGCAGATCCACTTCTTTTTCGCGCAGCAGGCACAGCCGCAGCTTGCCGTCCGCAGTCAGCCGCGCGCGCGTGCAGGAAGCGCAAAACGGCAGCGACACCGACGAGATAAAACCCAGCGTGCCGCAGGCATTTTGCAGCCGGAACAGGCGCGCTTCGCCGTCCAGTTTGCCGCCGTTGATTGGCTCCAGCGGGCCGAGTTCGGCTTCAATCATGCGCGCCATCTCCGCCGCGGTGACCACCTGGCTGCGCTGGAAGGCGGTGTCACCGGCAAAGGGCATCATCTCGATAAAGCGCACCTGCCAGGGATGATCCATCGTCAGGCGCGCCATGCCGGCCACATCGCTGTCATTGAACCCGCGCACCACCACCGCGTTGAGCTTGACCGGCGTCAGCCCGGCCGCCTCAGCCGCCAAAATGCCGCCCCACACCTGTTCAAACGAGCCCCAGCGGGTAATGCGCCGGAAGCGCTGCGCGTCGAGCGTATCCAGGCTGATGTTGACGCGCTGCAGTCCGGCCTCTTTGAGTGGTCGCGCCAGTTTTTCCAGCAGCACGGCGTTGGTGGTCATCGAGAGCGAGTTGACGCCCGGGATGCCCGCAATCCCGCGCACCAGGTCGACGATGTGGGCGCGCACGGTCGGCTCGCCGCCGGTCAGCCGGAACTTGTCAAAGCCCATGCTGGCAAACAGGCGCGCCAGCAGCAGCACCTCGTCGTCCTGCATCATCTCGGCGTTGGGGCGGAAGGTCATATCCTCGGGCATGCAGTACACGCAGCGCAAGTTGCAGTGATCGGTCAAACTGATGCGTAGATAATGAATATTTCGCCCAAAGCGGTCAAACGCCATGCGAACACGCTCCCACAGGATAAATCGGATAATTTCGGTTTAATTATATAGGAAAATTGGTTTGGAAGCGAGATTTCTTAGAATAGATTCATAAAAATCGATTGCCGCTCAGGCAGGCCTAAGACTTGATCGTGATCGCCCCAATGACTTCATTCAAAAACACGTCCGGCGCCAGGCCGTAAATACTGGCCGCGCTTTCAATCGTCTCAAATGCCGACATGCTGCACCCCACGCACGCCATGCGGTGCTTTAAGAACACGGGTATCGCCTGCGGGTAATCGCGCAAGAGATCCGAGATGCTGGTTTCGCGTTGAATATCGTTCATCTGGTTTGTGTCTGACATGTGAATACCTTTAAAATACACCAAAACGTTGTTTCGACAATAGAAACAATAGCAGCAATTTTTTGCGGCGTCTTTGCCCTGGCGCAAATACACCCCATCGATCTGGCATCCTGGGACACAACAGCCATCATTTCATATACAATGACCCTACCATGATAGGAGCAGCGCCGTGGGTGCCACAACAGACGATTTAGCCCGGGTCAGCCTGTTCGAGGGCCTGCCGCTTCGCGCGCTGGAGGATATCCTCGCCGCGGGCGTGGAAAAAGCCTACGCGGAGGACAGTTTTCTCTTCTATCAGGATGATCCGGCCGAGCGCATGTATGTTCTTCTCAGCGGGCGCGTCAAGCTCACCCAGCTCTCCGACGACGGCCAGCAGGTGATCATGCGCGT
>CALDSL010000422.1 GCA_937920255.1 uncultured Anaerolineaceae bacterium
GTTGATTTTGATATTAACACGCGCCCCAAACCCATGTCAAGCACGCCGGTTCAGGTAACTCAGTTGCTCAACCTGGAGTGCGTCGCCATCCAATCCGCTGGTTTCATTCCGATTCTCCATTCACCCAATTCCTCATAAATTCTGGCGCAACCTTTGCGTCTACTGAAACGTATATATGATGGGATTATAATGAAGCAAATTGTCTACGAGAAAGGTAAAAGATGGACACTCATAACGATCATCGCTATCGCTCGCTTTTCTGGCCGGTGATTCTCATCGGCATCGGCGTGCTCTGGCTGATGGGCAATCTCGGCCTGATCCAGAGTAACGCGCTCAACCTGCTGGCCGCGCTGTGGCCGCTGCTGCTGGTCGGCGCCGGCCTCGACCTGCTCTTTGCCCGCCGCAGCCCGGTGATCGGCGCGCTCATCGCCCTGCTGCTGGTCGGCGCGGCAGCGTTCGTGCTGGTCAGCGGCGCCGCGCTCGGCATCCAGCTCCCAGGCGGCGATTTCAAGGTGGAGCGCTTCACCGCCCCACTGGACGGCGCGCAATCCGCCACCATTAACCTCGATACCGGCTCGCAGGCCGTGGCCGTTTCGTCACTGGCCGGCTCTGACCTGCTGATGGACGCCACTATCGGCCACTTTGGCGAGATGGATTTCCTTGTCAGCGGCGGCGCCGACCGGCAGATCACCCTGCGCCGCCGGCCCGGCACGAATATTCAGTTTGGGTTCATCCCCACCCAACAGCAGGGTTGGGAAATCAACCTGGCGCGGAACGTCCCCATCGACCTGCGCGTTGATTCCGGCTCCGGCAGTATTGCCATGGATCTGACCCAGCTTTCGCTCACCGCGCTCACGCTCGACAGCGGCTCCGGCTCATCCAGCATTCGCCTCCCCGAGAGCAGCAGCGCCTACACTGTGGATATCGAGAGCGGCTCCGGCTCGGTCACGATGGTCCTGCCTGCGGATACCTCCCTCACCGCGCGCATCGACAGCGGTTCCGGCTCGATCAACATCGATCTCCCCGGCGATGTCGCCCTGCGGGTCGAGGTACAGGACGGCGGTTCCGGCTCAGTCAACCTGCCCAACGCGCTTGCGCGCATCGAAGGCCGCTCTGACGAAGATGAAGGCGTGTGGGAAACCGCCGGCTACGCCAGCGCGCAGAACAAGATCGAAATTATCCTCGAGAATGTCGGCTCGGGTTCGATCAACGTTCGCTAATCCAATCGTGCAGTTGAATCAAAATGTGGGCTGGCGCGCAGCCCACATTTTGATTCGGCCCTAACCGTTACTCCGCCGCGGAAAAGGTGAAATCGATCTTCACCTTGTCTTCCGCGCGCAGCATCCCGGCGATATCGGGCGGCGAGAAACCGAAATCGGTCATCAGCACCTCGGTGGTGGCCGAGCCCTGGAGCACATCGTTTTCCAGACGCACCTGAACGTCGAATGTCACCGGCCGGGTCACTTCGCGCACCGTCAGGTCACCGGTGATTTGCAGGTTCACCGTCTCGCCCGCCCGCACATCCGCGCGCAGCCCGCTCACCTGAGTGGGGACAAACGTCGCCAGCGGGTAGGTGGCCGATTGCAGCCAGCGGCTGCGGATGGCGTTGTCGCGCCGGCTCGAATCGCTGGTAAAGGTACTGATATCCACCGTGATCGTGCCCACGCTGCTCTGTTCCGGGTTGGTCATGTTCACAAACACCTCACCGTTGACCTCCTGGGTGGTGCCCACCGCCAGGTTGAAGCGGTTATTCTCATTGAAAAATACCTCCCCAACCGAATAGCTGACGGTCGATTGCTCGGGAATGATGCGGAAGGTGCGCACATCTTCCGCGCCGGGTTGGGTTGCCGGTTCGGCTTTGGCCGTGCTGGTTGGTTCGGCCTGCGTGGCGGAGGGCAGGGGCGTAGCGGTTGCCCCCGTGATGGGAAGGCTGGTAGCAACAGCCTGGGTTGGGCCGGCCTGCGTGGCCGCGGCCGGCGAGCAAGCCGCCAGCAGCAGGCACAGCACCACAAGCTGCAGGATTCCGGTTCGCTTCATAGGTTTTTCACCTTTCTTGATCGATTTTATCAAATTGCATAGCGAAAATTGTACCCGCGCGGCCCCAAAATGTCCCGCGCGGGTATAACCTTCGGCAGGTTGTCCCAACCTAATTCCCGCGGCCGTTCAGCTCGCGGGTGCCTTTTTGACGGCCTTTATCCAGGTACATCTGGCGGTCGGCTTTGGAGAGCACGTCCAACAGCGTATCGCCTTTATCCGCCGTGGAGATCCCAATCGACAGGCTCAGGTTGAAATTTGTGCTGCTCTGGTTGTAGCGATCCTGGCTGGCGCGAACGCGTGCCAGCACGTCCGCGGCGGCGGTTTCATCCAGGCCTGGCAGCAGCACAGCAAATTCATCCCCGCCAAAGCGCGCCACGATATCTTCCGGGCGGAAACACGCGCTCAGCACCTGCGCCGCCGTCTGCAGCAGCTCGTCGCCGCTGGCGTGGCCCTGGGTGTCGTTGGTACTCTTCAGACCGTTCACGTCCACCATCAGGATGCTGATCGGGTACAGCCGGCTGCGTTCCAGGCGTTTGAGTTCGGTCTCAAAAAAGGCGCGGTTATAAATACCGGTCAGCATGTCATGCGTGCTCATGTAGCGCAGTTCTTCTTCCAGCCGCTTGCTCTCGCTGATATCCCGCCCCACCGACTGGTATTCCACCACCCGGTTCAAATCGTCCAGAATTGGCCGGTCCATCCACTGGATCCAGTGTTCTTTTCCATCCGCCAGAATCGCCCGGGTTTCGTACACCAGCGCCTGGTCGCTGCCGGCCAGCATGCAGTGCTCGCCGCGCAGCTCGCGCTCGTCAAAGGACACGTTGATCGTATAGAAACGCTTGCCGATCACATCGCTGCGGTTGATGCCCAGCACGCGGCAGTACGCCTCATTGACAAACGTCATCGTCCCATCCGGCGTAAACCGGCTGATCAGGTCGGCCTGGTCTTCCACCACCGCGCGGTAGCGCGCTTCGCTCTGCCGCAGGCGTTCTTCCGCCAGGTGGCGCTCGGTCACGTCGCGCATAAACACCGATACCCCATTCCGGCCCGGGTAGACGTTCACTTCCAGGTAGTGCAGACGTTTGGATGCGCGCCATTCCAGAACAAAACCCTGGTGCATGCGCGTGCGAAATGCCTCCAGCGCAAACTGCTCGGCCGATGAACCGCGCAAATCCGGAAACACCTCGTACAGGTCTTTGCCGATCACATCCGACGCGCGAAAACCGGTGAACATTTCCGAGGCCGGGTTCCAGTACGTGACCTTCATCTCCCAGTCCAGCCCAAAGAAGTAATCCGAAACCGCGTCTGCCAGCTCGCGGTAGCGCAGTTCGCTCTCGCGCAGCGCTTCCTCCGCTTCCTTGCGCACGGTAATGTCCATCACCGTCCCAAAGATCTGTTTCACCGCGCCGTCCGGCCCGATTTCAGGCCGCAGCACCGACACGAAATTCTTGCGCGGGCCGTCGGGGATCTCGACGCTATAATCCAGCGTCACCCGCTGCTTCTTTTCGATCAGCAGCCGGATCGCTTCCGTCATGCGTTCGCGGTCTTCGGCGGCCAGGTACGGGATAATCTGCTGCAACGACGGCGGCTCTGTATCCGGATCGATCATGGCGATGCGGTAGGTTTCTTCCGACCACTCCATGCTGCCGTCGGCCAGGTCCATGCGAAAATGGCCGAGCTGCGCCAGGTGCTCGGCTTCCGCCAGGTTGGCCTGGCTGCGGCGCAGTTCCTCGGCGCTCAACCGCACATCGGTGATGTCGCGCACAAAGCTGCCCAGCATGATCCCGCCGCTGGTATTGATGGGAAATACCAGCGATTCGACCAGCCGGGTTTTGCCGTCTGGTCGCACAAGTTCATAATCGCGCACGCGGTTGAAAACCTTGCTCTCACCGCTGGCCAGCATCTGCAGCACTTCGCTGCGCACCTGCTCCAGCAGTCGATTGGTTCGTTTCGCGATCGGTGCCATGCTCAACTGTACGTCCCAGATAAACCTGCCCTGTGTTTCGGAGCGCCGCAATCCCGTGATGCGCTCCATCCCCCGGTTCCACTCGGTAAGGCGGCCGCTGCCGTCCACTAGCAGCACGCCGTCATACGACTGCAGCACCAGGCTGCGGAACTTCAAGTCGCTTTCGCGTATGCGCGCTTCAGCGCGCGTGCGTTCGATGACCCCCAGGAAGATCTGGCTCAGCAGCCGCAGCATGCGAATATCTTCGTCAGTCCAGTTCTTTCCCATCTGCTGGCTGTGAAAACCCAGCGACCCGACCAACGTGTTATTCATTTGCAGCGGCACCGTCACCAGCGAACGCAACTGGTTGCGCACAAAATGCGCGCGTTCGGCATCCGCCGCATCGGGCAGATCGTTCCAATCAAGCATGCGCACGACATTCCCCGCCTTGAGTTCGCCCAATAACCACGGCAGGCTGGTCATCGACGATCCTTCCAACAGCCCCACCCGCGATGGCTGCCCCTCTTCAACCCATTCGTACACCCGCTCAATTTGAAAGTCACGGCCAAACAGGAACAGGTGCCCGGCATCCACGCCGCAGTAAGCGCAAATCTCGCCCAACGCGCGCTGAATTTCGGCGTCAACCTGCTCGGAGCGCAGGTTGATGAAACGCGAGGAAATGGCGGTAATGGTTTCTTCGATACCCAGTCGGTAGCGCAGGGCGCGTTCGGCGTCCCGCCCCTCGGAAAATGCCGCGCCCATCATCAGGCTGGCCATCGATAGCAGCACCAGAAACAGCATCTGGTTTTCATATTCCGCCGGCGCATAATGGAATAGGACCGACACGCCGATGGCGGCAGCATTGATCAAAAATGCGGCGATAATGGCGCCGCGCATCCCGTAATGGTAGATGATCAGCACCAGCGGCAAAAAGACCATGAACCACGCCCGCCAGTCGTGGCTCAGGTACAGCGCGAATGCCGTCCATCCCAGCAGCACCACCGCCGAAAGATGCAACAGCATGATCCCGCGCTCGGTCGAGTTGTACGGGGCAAACAGCGCTTTCCAGGTGGAGGTCTTACCGCGCGCTTTACCGGCAAACCCAAAAATGGAAGGGGATGTAATGCTCGTGAGAATCAACAGCACCAGGGGAGCAAATACCACGTTGCTCAATGCCTGGCGCATCAAGAATTGGATCATCGCTTTCTGGACGAAGATCGCGGAAATGATATGCGCCTGAACCATCAACTTGGCGGTCAGGTAGGCCACGGTCAGCGCCAGGATCACCGCGGCAAACAAAAACAGCGAAGCCTCGCGCAGGCTGACGCTTTGCCCCTTATCCGGCACCAACCGGCGCAGCACCACCGCCGCGGTGGTGTAAGCGACGGTGGAGAGCATGAGAATTGCCAGCCCTCCCATGCCAAACGGCATATCGAAGATGAACACCCAGGCGGCCAACTCGGTGAGGAACACAACCGGCGCAAGCCGCGAACCAAAAAACAACAGCATGCCAAAGCTTAACCCGCTGGATGGGTGCCAGATCGAAACCCCCGCCCGCTGCCGCATTTCTGACCACATGAACGCTGCCAGAAAAAACAACAGGACATACCCGGCGGTCGCAAAAACAAGCCGGATCATTCCAGATGGTTTTTTCAAGAAACGCGTTCGGTTCATTCTGCGGAAGCTGCTTCTCTCTGGCGCCCTGGAGCTGGGTCGCTCCGGGCCTTTCCCCCCCATTGGAAATAATTGGTTCATAGTAATATTAACGCAAGTTTTTGGTAACTTATCAAATTTAGCACAAAAACGGTTGGTTAATTCACTTCTGATACGGGGGAAGGGGGGTAATCGTCCCTATTATAATCCCCAATATCCGGCGCGGTAGAGGTCTTATACGCTATAATCACCCGTATGAGTGATGCACCCATGAAAGCCCCCATCTGGATTGCAAGACCGGGCGAATTGTCCCAGATGGTAAAGACGCTCTCCCAGCAGCCCATACTGGCGGTTGACACCGAGGCCAACAGCCTGCACGCTTACCGCGAGCAGGTGTGCCTGATCCAGTACTCCACCCCCACCCAGGATTTTTTGGTTGACCCATTCGCTCTGCGCGATCTTTCATCGCTTGGCGCGATTTTTCAAAACCCGCGCATCGAAAAGGTCTTCCACGCCGCCGAGTACGACATCATCGGCCTGAAACGCGATTACGGTTTCACCTTTGCCAACCTGTTCGATACCATGGTGGCTGCGCGCATTCTCGGCCGCACCGCGGTGGGGTTGGGCAGCATGCTGGAGGCCGAGTTCGGCATCGTGCTGGATAAGCGCTTCCAGCGCGCCAACTGGGGCCAGCGCCCACTGCCGCCCGCGCTGCTGGCCTATGCCCGCCTGGATACGCATTACCTCATCGCTCTGCGCGACCGCCTGAAAGATGAACTGATCGCCGCCAACCGCTGGGAACTGGCGCAGGAAGACTTTGCCCGTCTGACGCGCACTCCGGCAGGCCACAGCAACGGCGCCGAAAATAACGATGAAGGCTGCTGGCGCGTTGCCGGCAACCACCAACTCACGCCGCAGCAAAACGCGGTACTCATGGAACTGTGCGCCTACCGCAACCGGCAGGCCGAGCACGCCAATCTGCCGCTGTTCAAGGTGCTCGGGAATGCCACCCTGCTGGCAATCGCCGAGACCTTGCCGGCCAGCCTGGCGGACCTGAGCGACATCGAAGGCCTCAGCCCGCGCCTGATCGATCGCCACGGCGTGGCGCTGCTCGCCGCCGTGCAGCGTGGCCTGCAGACCGCCCCGCTCACCCGCCCGCGCCACCCCCACCCCGATGATGCCCTGCTGGCGCGCCTGGATGCTTTGCGCAACTGGCGCAAGAAAATGGCGCGCCAGCTGGAAGTCGAATCGGATGTGATCCTGCCGCGCGACACGCTGGAAAGTATCGCCCAGGCCAACCCGCGCACCCTGGACCAGCTCCAGGAAGCCATGCGCGACCTGCCCTGGCGTTTTGAACGGTATGGAGAACAGATCCTGAAAGTCGTTCAAGGGGTTTAAAGCAGCGACTTACCTGGTTGTAGACAAAGAGAGGGAAAATGAAAATCTACTTTAATGGGGCTGCGCACGATGTTACCGGCTCGCAGTTTGTCTTATACGTTAACGGCCAATCCATCATGATCGACTGCGGCTTGTACCAGGGCGAGAACGCCTACGAGCGCAACGTCAACTTCCGCTTCAATCCGCAAAAACTGGACGCGGCCATCCTCACCCACGCGCACATTGACCACTCCGGCAACCTGCCCAACCTGGTCAAAAGCGGGTTTGAAGGCCCCATCTACGCCACCCCCGCCACCGCCGACCTGGCGGACATCATGCTGCGCGATTCGGGCAACATCCAGGAAGATGACGCCCAGTTTCTGAGCAAGAAGTTCAACGAGAAGTACGAGCCCATCTACACCGCCCAGGACGCGGCGCGCGTCAAAAAGCAGTTCCAGCCCCAGGAGTACAAGCAGGTCTTCCAGCCGGTGCGCGGCGTCACCGCGCGGCTGTACGATGCCGGCCACATCCTCGGCTCGGCCTCGGTCTGCCTCGACGTGGAAGAAGACGGGCGCGAGCCGTACCGGGTGTGGTTCTCCGGCGATATCGGTCGCCTGGATCTGCCCTTGCTCAACGACCCGGTGCTGCCCCAGGACGCCAACTATCTCATCATGGAAGCCACCTACGGCGACACCACCCATCCCGAGCCGGATGAGGCCTACGCCATGCTGCGCGATCTGGTGCGCCAGACCATCGAACGCGGCGGCAAGGTGATCATTCCGGCCTTCGCCGTGGGCCGCACCCAGGAGCTGGTGTACAACTTCAACCGCATGATCTCGGCCGGCGAAATCCCCGCCGTGCCGGTGTTTGTCGACAGCCCCATGGCGGTCAACGCCACCAGCGTATTCCAGGAGCACCCTGAGCTGTTCGACAAAGAAACCCAGGAATTTATCCGCGAAGGCCGCCATCCGGCGCTGAACTTTAAAGGTCTCAACTACGTGCGCAGCGTGGAAGAATCCAAGGCCATCAATTACATGGACCAACCCGCCATCGTCATTTCTGCCTCGGGTATGCTGCAAAACGGCCGCATCCTGCACCACCTGCGGCATAATATCAGCGATCCGCGCAACACCATCCTCATTGTCGGCTGGCAGGCCCCCGACACCCTCGGCCGCAACCTGATCAACGGCGTCAAAGAAGCCACAATCTACGGCGACCGCTACGAAGTCGAAGCCCAGGTGGTGCAGATTAGTGGCTTCTCGGCCCACGCCGGGCAGGACATGCTCATGCGCTATGCGCTGGCCAGCAAAAACACCCTGCGCAAGGTGATCCTGGTGCATGCTGAAGCCCAGGTGGCGGGCACCTTCGCCCAGTCGCTCAAAGACGCCGGCGTCCCCGAAGTCGAATTCCCCGATCTGTACCAGGCGGTGGAAATCTAGCTGAACAGGTCGTAAAACCGGTCGCACTTTGTGGACCACCCAAAAAGATCGAACCGCGAAGAACGCAAAGAGCGCAAAGTTAGAAATAAAATCCTTTGCGCTCTTTGCGTTCTTCGCGGTTCGACTTCTGCACGTCGATTAAATAAGAGAAAAGCGCCGGCTGCAAAGTCATGCAGCCGGCGCTTATTCATCACACCGTCTCGTGCTCAGTCCGTTCGGCGGCGTGCGGATACGCTGCCAAACCCAAGTCCAGCGCCGCCCGGCCGCGCCGCCAGCGCACCCAGCCCACCGTCAGCAGGCTGCCCAACACAATGGCCGCCAACCCAATCAACCCGGCCTCCGGGCCAAACGCGCCACCGGTCCACAACGCCGGCCCGCCCTGCTGGATGTTGAACAACGACGCCGCGCTCTGCATGCCGCTGACCGGGAACCCAAACACATATCCCTGAAAATAATTCCAGGTGATGTGCAGGCCGATGGGGATGGCCAGCTCGCCGGTCAGCACATAGCCCAGGCCAAGGAACAGACCGGCGATCATGATATTAACGGTGCTGACCCACGTTGCGTTCGGGTTGCCCAGGTGCAGCAGGCCAAACACCGCCGATGATCCCAGATATGCCAGCAGCAGCGCTCCTCGCGCGCCAATGGGCCGAAAGTTAAGCCCTTCGGCCAGGTTGCGCAGCAAGTAACCGCGCGTGATCAGCTCTTCCTGCACGCCGACCCCCAGGAAGAGAAGCAAACCGGTCAGCATGGGCACCCAGAAGACCTCATAGCTGTAACGGTACAACCCCGTCACGCTCACCCACCCGGCCGCCCATTCAACCACAAAAATCAGCGCCATCAGGGCAGCCCCGAGCGCCAGCCCAAAGCCAAAATCGGCCCACCAGCCGCGGTTGAAACGAAAGCCAAAATCGCGGAAACGCCGCCGGTCGAGCAGCCGGCCGGCCAGCGCGATGGCCAGCACCAGCGCCGCCACGCTGGCCACGCGCTGCAGGATCACCAGTGGTGCGCTGGAAAACAGCACCTCGTTAACGCTGTCGGTCAGCGTTTCGATATCAGGCTCGGGCGGCAGCCGCCCGCCGATCCACAGCGCCAGGGCAATCAGCGCCGGCAGCGCGGCGCTGCCCGCCTGCATCATCACAAACAGAAAAACGGCTGCCAGCAGCAGCCGCCACCCGGCACGCAGCCGGCGTTCTTCCTTATTCCACATGGGGTTGGTCACGATGCTTCTCCGGTAGAGGTGTACTGGCCAAGTATACCACCCGCGCGGCCCGCCAAAGATCAAAACCTCCTCACAGGAAAAACGAAATTCAGGTATAATATGCCGCATTGGAGAGGTGCCTGAGCGGTTGAAAGGGGCGGTCTCGAAAACCGTTGTGG
>CALDSL010000423.1 GCA_937920255.1 uncultured Anaerolineaceae bacterium
TCTTTGGCGGCCGGCAGGGGCGTGATGGCCTTGGCCAGCATGCGGAAGCTTTCCACGTGCAGGGTGATTTCCCCGGTGCGGGTGCGGAACATGTAGCCGCTGGCCTCAATGTAGTCGCCCAGGTCAAAGGTATCGCGCAGCACCTGCATGGCTTCTTCACCCAGGTCGTTGATGCGGAAGAAGAGCTGCAGGCGGCCCTGGCCGTCTTCGATATGAGCAAAAGTGACCTTGCCCATCGGGCGCATGGCGCGCAGCCGGCCAGCTACCGTCGCTTCCACGCGCGCGGTTTCGTCGGCCTCAAAAGCGCGGATGGCCTCGACCGTATTATGGCTCGGGTTGGCGCGGGTGGGGTAGGGCTCGTTGCCCTCCTCGCGCATTTTCAGGGCTTTTTCCAGGCGAATTTTTTCCAGATCATTCAATTCCATGATTGCTTCCTCTCGGTTGGCGCAGATTAAGAAAAAGCCCCGCCCAGGGTAACAGGGCGGGGCTGGTTTTTTGCCCCAGAATTATTCCACCTTCAAAATTTCGACGGTAAACGATCCGGCAGGCGCGTCCACCTGGACGGACTCAGATACTTTGCGGTTGAGCAGAGCTTTCCCCAGCGGCGATTCATTTGAGATGCGGCCGGTGGCCGGGTTGGCCTCGGCGGCGCCGACGATGGTGTAGACCTCGGGTTCCGCGCCCTCTTCGCGGATGGTCACGGTCGAACCGACCTGGATGGTGTCCGCCCCGTTGTGCGCTTCGGTGATCACGCGCGCGGTGGCCAGCAGGATTTCCAGCTCTTTAATGCGGCCTTCCACAAAAGCCTGTTCGTTTTTCGCGGCCTCGTACTCGGCGTTTTCGATCAGCTCGCCGCCTTCCATGGCCTCATGCAGACGGTTTGCAATTTCCTGGCGCTTGTATGTGCGAAGGTATTCCAACTCGTCTTGTAATTTGTCATAGCCTTCACGGGTCAGGAATGATGTGGTCATGTCGAATGTATTTCCTCATTTTCCTCTAAAGATTTGGAGAAATCCCATGCCGTTTCGCGGTGAAAGGAAAAATAGGCCGAGATCGCTTAAACGAACAAAACCACTCCGTACAGAGCGATTTTTAAAGTAAGTACCCCTGAGGGTATCCACGCGGTCAGGGATTAGCAAAATCATACCACAGATGTCCAGACTATGCAAGCCGCTTTCTATGCGGTTGAAAGTGCTTACAGGGTGGCAGCCAACGCTCGATCAACGCAGCATGGCGGCTCAATGGTCAAATATGCTATTTTTGATAATATTTAGTATAATAATCCAGCAAATTTCCGGCAACTACCCCCGGCTGCCATCATTTCCCTGAAAAACCGGTTTGGAGTAAACGATTCATGGCGTTTGAGCAAAAATTGAGCATCACCGCGGCCGAGATCTACCGCCTGCAGCAAGACCACGCGCCGGTGCCGCTTTCGCTGCTGGCGGATACGGTGGACGTTTCCACGCAGGCCATTTCGATGCTTGTGCAGCGCATGAAATCCGCCGGGTATTTGCTGTATGAGCCCTACCGTGGCGTCACGCTTACCCCTGAAGGCGAGCGACTGGCGATGCCCGCGCTGCGCCGCCACCGCCTAGTGGAGGTGTTCCTGGTGCGCAGCCTGCGCTACGACTGGGCCGCCGCGCATGAGCTGGCCGATCAGTTCGAGCGCGGGGTGAACGATGAGATCGAAGACCGGATCGACGAATTGATGGGGCATCCGCCGCGCTGCCCGCACGGCGAGCCGATCCCCAGCAAAGACGGGGTCATGCCGGCGGTGAACGATACGCCTCTGATCAACGTGCCGTCCGGATCGGAGTGCGTCGTCAGCCGGGTGCGCACCCACAACCCCGATAAGCTGCGCTACATTGCCGAATTGGGGCTGCTGCCGGGTCTGCCGTTCCACCTGTTGAGCTGCGCGCCGTTCAAGGGTCCGCTGCGGCTGCAGATGAAACCCCAGGATCACGTGATCAGCTATGAGCTGGCGCAGGATCTGTGGGTCGAGGTCGAGAAGGTGGGTCAGGGCAACCGCCCGGTGGCGACGTAGCGGGCGGTTGCCATCTTTGGTGGTCCTGGTTTGCGAAGTGGGCAACTGTGGGGTGCGGTCGTTTTTCAGACCGCACCGTCCTTATGACAATCGAGCGGTGCGGTTTGGAGAACAACCGCACCCTACCGCTGGCTCGAATCGGGCGCGGCCGGGTGGCTCACTCCGCCTGGTCGGCGGTGCGCTGTGGCTTGCGCGCCGCGCTGCGCCGGTGGGTGGCCCATTCGGCGGCATAATAGCTCCCGATGACGAATGCTGCCACGGCAGCCTGCAACACCAGCCCTTCCCAGGTGGGATAAACGCCAAACCATTCTCCCAACCAGTGCGGTGCGGCAAATCCGGAGATGGCATGTTCCGGCAGCCAGCCGACTTCCTGGAAAGTGTGCGCTGTTTTCCCCGTTAATTGCAGCAACACGATGCCGATCAGGATGCCGGTGATCACCAGCATCTTCTTGTACGGCAGATTGACCTGCAGCCGGAAGGTGATAAAGCCGACCAGGGCGACTGCCGCCAGCGCGATGACCACGCCGGCCATCACCATGCTCAGGTTGCTTTCCAGCACCAGCGCTTGCAGGAACAGCACCGTTTCAAACCCTTCGCGGTAAACGCTGGTAAAGCCCAGCGCCACCAGGCCCAGCCACAGCCCTGTCTCGCTGTTGAGGATGCGCTGTTTGCGGGCATGTGATGCCGCCATCCACTCTCGCCAGTAGACTTTGTGGAAGAACCAGTTCATAATCACCAGCAGCGATACGACCGCGATAGCCGAAACTACTGCTTCGAGTTTTTCGCCGTGATGCGCCAGCGATTGGATAATATCATGGGCGAGCACCCAGGTGAGCGCGGTGGCCGCCACCGCCAGCAAGACGCCCAGCCACATCGGACGGCGGAATTTAACTTCCTCTTTTCGCTTCATGCTGCTCATTAGCGAAGCAAGGATGATGACCGCCTCCAGTCCTTCGCGGAACACGATCATTCCAGCGTTCATCACAGATGCGGCAGGCGCGGCGGGTACGGCCGCGAGCGCAGCGGGGGCACAGGCGGCAATGCCGGCCAGCAAAATAAGCGAAGCGGTAACTCGGATGATATGCGCCATGGAAAACCTCTCCAGATATAGAATTTCGGTCAATTTCCCAGCCGGGCAGGGCGGGGCAAATAATAGTATATTGACCTGTATTCTCTTAATCTAGAGAGCAGGATGAACCTCAACTTCACGCATGACGAACCCGGTTTTCAAGCAGGTTGGAACTTTATGGGGTAAGGCCTTCATCTTCGCCGGACTGGTGGTCGTAATTGCGCTGCATCATCCCGCTGGCGGGGCGCAGGCCCAGGCGGGCATAAAACGGCTGCACGGCTTCATCGCACAGCAGATCGATCATGTAGACGTCTTTCAGACGCTCCAGCAGCCGCCGCACCAGCTCGCTGCCGATGCCCTGGCCCTGATACGCCGGCAGTACTTCCAGCAGCGGGATGTAGGCGGCCAGTACGCCATCGGTCAGGGCGGTGATGAAGCCCACCACGCGCCGTGCCTGGCCATCCCAGGCCAGCAGTACGATATCGCTGGCGTGCAGCAGGCGCAGGTGCGTCTGCGGCGTGGGCGGGTCTGGCCAGCCGTCGAAAAAGCCGCTCAGGTGGCTGGGTTGGATGCCCTCGAGGGAATCGCGGTATTCGATCATGCGCAACCAGTCCTCTCCATGAAATCCGGCGTATACCCGCGCCTGTTACCAGCCTCTATGGTTTCATTGTAACCCTTTCGGCGGGCCGGAACCGGGTACAAAACATTATACACAGCGACTTCACACTTTTTATGGCAAATGGAAATGAATATACTTGTATAATGAACAGCTATCGGTAGTGGTAGCGCGCTTTCCCTTTTTTTGAAAATTTGATAGGGGGTACCCATGCAAATCGTCTGGTTTTTGCTGGTCGTCGTTTTGGCTGCTGTGCTGGGCTGGAGCGCAGTCATGTATCTCACCGCTTCGCCGCTGGCCATGAGCGCCTACGCGGTGCTGTCGGTCATTTTGTTGGTCGCGCTGGTGGCGCTGGTTGCCACGCGTTTTGCCGGCTGGAAGAAGCTGGCCGCAGCTGGCCTTTTGCTGGCGGCGTTTGCCGGCGGCTGGCTTGTGACCAATGCGCTGTTCCTGGCGCAGGAAGAGCACCGCGCCCTGCCCCAGCTCAACCCGCCGCCGCAGGCAGCGCGCGATCACATTGCCGTAGTGTACCTGACGCACGGCGAGCCGCCGGGATACAGCGCCATGCCGTGGGTGGAGACGATGAAGGAAATGGACGCGGACAAGGCGCCGTTCATCCCGGTTCCGTTCCGGCCGTTTTTCTTTAATGCGTTTCGGGGCGAATATCTGAAGGTTGGCGGCAGCCCGCATAACTATATCCATCAGACCATGCTAAACGCCGTGGAAAAGACCTTCCGCGAGGATGGCGACACTAATACGCGCTTCTACATCGCGTTCCTCGATTCCAACCCCCGCCCGGATGAATCGGTGCTGCGCGCTATCAACGACGGCGCGAGCCGGGTGGTGCTGGCCAATGTATTCCTGACCATTTCCAGCCACACTCAGGCCGGCCAGGAGATGGTGGAGGATCTCAACCTCGATGCGGTGGGCGTGCCGGTGTGCTACAGCGAGCCGCTGTGGGATTCAGACGCGCTCAAGCAGATGTTTGTCGACCGCGCCAATGCCAACCTGAACGGCAGCGACAAAGCCAGCGTGGGCGTGCTGCTGGTGGGGCACGGCCAGCCCAAGGAATGGGACGCGATCTATCCGACCCAGACCGAGCAGGAACTGGCCTTCCGCGAAGACCTGGTGGAGCGCTTTGTGGCCGATGGGTACACGCGCGAGAACGTGCGGCTGGCGTGGATGGAATTCAAAGAGCCCAATACGCCGGAGGTGGCCGCCGAATTGGGCGCGCGCGAGCTGGACAAGATCTTCGTATTCTCGGCGTCGATCAGCGCCTCATCGCTGCACAGCCTGTACGACACGCCTGAAGCGGTGCGCGGGGCAGGCATCCCGGACGGCACGCAGGTGGTCAACCTGGGGGCGTGGAATGACGACCCGCTGGTGATCCAGGCGATCCGCGAGAAAATCGACCGCTGCATGCAGACCGTGTCGAATTAGGGCGCTTGGAAGCGGTACAATTCAAAATCGGCGATCGGGCGGTAACCGATCTTCTGGTAGATGCTGTTGGATGTCGGGTTGCTGATATCCGTAAAAAGGACGCAGCGCTCGCGGCCGGCGTCCAGCAGCGCCTGGCTGCCGGCCGCCACCAGCGCGCTGGCGTAGCCGCGGCCGCGCTGCTCGGGTGGGGTATACACGAACCCGATGCTGGCCAGGTGCGTAGTGGTGCGGTTGTTGGCCATCATCGACACCAGGCCGCCATCGTCCCACACGTAGAAGACATCCAGGCGTTGTGTGGCGATGCGTTCGCCGTCCGGCGGCGGATCGTGGGGTATGGATTCGGCCGCAAATGCTTCGATCCAGCGCGCCAGGGTGGGGATGTCGCGCTCCTCGGCCTTGCGGAAAACCCCAGGCGGCGTGGGCGGGAAGACCACTGCGGTCAGCTCAAACAGGCGCTCGCGCATACCGGTGGTGTATGTCTGCCCGGTGCGCTGCGACCACAACCGCGCGAAGTGCGCCGAAGCGACCGCCGGTCCGTTGACGGATGGAACCGGCCAGCCGCCGGCGATCAGGCTCTCGATCACCGCTTTGACCGGGCCGTCGAGGGCCTCGTTCATCGAGGCCACCAGCAGGCCGTAGGGCGGGGTCATGGTCGCGGCGTAGGTGACGACTTTACCGTGCTGCCAGGTGGCCAGGTAGGCCGGGCTGGCGGAATAGGCATCGGGCTGGTCGCGCACGCGCATGGCAACGCCCAACATCAGGTTGTTGAGCGCTTCTTCTTTCTCCAGCGCGCCCTGGGCGGTATTCAAGAAACTGGCGCCATCACTGTGCAGGGTCAGCATCGTTGTACTCCTTCGGGGTGTGCAGTGGCAGAGTGAACACGTGCCGCAGCGGTGGAAACTCCAGCAGGCAAACGTCGGTGAGCATGCCGCTCAGCGGTAGTGGAAGTTTTTGCGCGATTTTCACCGCGGCGGGGATATTTTCGGCGGGCATTTCGACCGCCAGGGTGCAGTGCGGCACCCAGTTCCCGGGCAGATAATACGGGGCAGGCAGGTCGCCGATGACATCCAGCAGCGCGTCAACGCGTGCATGCAGGTCGAACAGGGCCGGTGTGATGGTGGGCGCGAGAAACACCACCGGGTCGGGATGGGTAAAGATGCCCAGGTGCGAGAATGTGACCGGCAGCGGCGGCTGCGACGCGGCCAGGTCGCTCAGGATGCGGTGGCAGGCATCGCGCGGAAGGTCGCGGTAGATCGACAGGGTGATGTGCGGGCGGATTCCGGTCTCGTGCATGTAGGGCGCGACGCCGCGCTCGGCCAGTTCTTTCATCACCGCGGCGATGACCGCCTCGGTCCCGGGGTCGAAATACAGGGGTATCGCCACACTCATCGCGCTCCACTCCCTCCTGGCATTGGTTTATTGTGGCATGAAATGGGAAAATGGGGGTCGGGTTTGATGGGTCCAGCCGGGGGTGGGAAGATACGCAATATTCTCTACCCGGTAGAGGTACAGGTAGGGGTGAAGCATTCGGTCAGGCTGCCGCGGGTCGGAACCATTGATCCATCCGAATGCTTCACCCGAACCTCAACCGGCTGCAGCGTGGATCTTTCGACCTGACCCGGGTGAAGCATTCGGGAGACAATCGTTTTTTTACCCGCGGTAGCCTGACCGAATGCTTCACCCCTACAAAGACCAAACGGTTTAATGAAAATGTCTGCGTCTACAGACGAAACCTGCAACAAAAACCCGTCCCGCGAGCTTGCTCGCGGAACGGGTTATATTTCTTCCTCCGAAAACTACGCGACCGGCTGGGCGATGTAGCTGGCGCCTTCGCGCAGGGCCTGATAGTTGGACGGCAGCAGGCGGTGGTGGCGCTCTGGCAGGTGATCTTTGAGCGCTTTTTCGACCGCTTCGATGGGCAGCACCGGCAGGTTGGCCAGCAGCGCGCCCAGCAGCACCATATTGGTCATGCGCTTGTCGGCGATGCGTTCGGCGATGTCATTGCCGGGCACGCGCACGACTTTGATATCGGTGCGGGTGACCTCGCGCTCGATGATCGAAGAATTGACCACCATGACGCCGCCCGGCTTGAGCAGCGACTCGTATTTATCCAGCGAGGGCAGGTTCATGGCGATGGCAGCCATCGGGTTGCGCACGATGGGCGAGCCGATTTCTTCATCGGAGATGATGACGGTACAGTTGGCCGTGCCGCCGCGCATTTCCGGCCCATACGAGGGGATCCAGGTCACTTCCTTGCCTTCGTCCATCGCGGCATAGGAGAGGAGTTGACCGGCAAAAAGTACGCCCTGGCCGCCAAAACCGGCGACGATGATCTCTGTTTGCATATTTTCCTTCCTCCTAAATGCGGATCTCGGACACGGCCTGAGTGACTTTGAAGTCGCCCAGCGGGTAGAAGGCGATCATCTTTTCTTCCAGCCATTGCGTGGCCTGCGGCACGGTCATGCCCCAGTTGGTCGGGCAGGTGGAAAGCAACTCCACCATCGAGAAGCCCAAACCGCGCGCCTGGGTTTCAAAGGCGGTGCGGATGGCCTTCTTGGCCAGGCGAATATTCTTGGGGTCATGCAAGCTGCGGCGCACCACGTAGCTGGCGCCATCGAGGGTTGCCAGCAGTTCGCTGGCGCGCAGGGGGAAGCCCTGGGTCTCCACATCGCGGCCGCTCACCGAAGTGGTGGTCTTCTGGCCGGGCAGCGTGGTGGGGGCCATCTGGCCGCCGGTCATGCCGTAGTTGGTATTGTTGAGGAAAAAGACGGTGATGTTTTCACCGCGCGCGGCCGCGTGGACAATTTCGCCCATGCCGATCGAGGCCATGTCGCCATCGCCCTGGTAGGTCATCACCATGCGGTCAGGCAGCACACGCTTGACGCCGGTGGCCATGGCCGGAGCGCGGCCGTGGGGGGCCTGCACCCAGTCGAAGTCAAAGTAGTTATAGGCAAACACCGAGCAGCCGACCGACGCGACGCCAACCATGCGCTCCTGGATACCCATTTCGTCGATCACCTCGGCGATCAGGCGGTGAGCAACACCGTGGGTGCAGCCGGGGCAGTAATGCGTGCTGACATCCGCAAGGGCTTTGGGGTGCGAATAAACAACCTGTTCGAGTTCGTTCGTCGTAGCCATTCTTGTAATCCCTCCCTTAGTTCTTGCCAGCCATGCGCGCCAGCCAGCGGTCGCGTGGGTGACCTTCGGTGGTGAGCGGGCCGGTGGCCAGGGCATGAATCTCGGCCAGCACTTCGTCCGGCAGCAGCATCACGCCGCCCATGCGCCCGTAGAACTCGATCGGGATGCGCCCGCTGGTTGCCAGGCGAACATCTTCGAGCATCTGCCCGGAATTCATTTCGACCACCAACAAGCCTTTCATGCGGCGGCTCAGATCGTCCAGCACCTTGGTGGGGAAGGGCGCCACGGTGATCGGGCGCAGCAGGCCGATCTTGATGCCTTCGGCGCGCGCGGCGCGCACGGCCGAAAGGGCTGCGCGCGCGGCGGAACCAAAGCCCACCACGGCGTATTCAGCATCGTCCATGTAGTATTCTTTGTAGCGCACTTCGTTGGCGCAGATTTCCTGCCAGCGGCGCTGCAGGCGGAAGTTAGTCACCTCTTCCGCGGGGGGATCGAGATAAATGGAGGAGAGGAAGCGGCGCTCGCGGCCAACCATGTTGCCGTCCACAGCCCATTCGGGCGTTTCGTTGTTGATGGGAGCCATGGGAGGCAGCTCGGCGGGTTCCATCATCTGGCCAATCGAGCCGTCGGTGAGGATGACCACCAGCGAGCGGTACTTCTCGGCCAGGTCGAAGGCCAGTACGGTCAGGTCAATCGATTCCTGCACGCTGGCCGGGGCGAGTACGATGGGGGTGTAATCGCCGTGACCGCCGCCGTGCACGATCTGGTTGTAATCGGCCTGCGAGGGCTGGATGTTGCCCAGGCCGGGTCCGCCGCGCATCACATCGACGAACACAGCCGGGACTTCGGTGCCGGCCATGTAGGAAAAGCCTTCCATCATCAGGCTGCTGCCCGGGCTGGAGGAGGAGGTGATCACGCGCCGGCCGGTGCAGGCCGCGCCGTAGACCATGTTGACCGCGCCCAGTTCGCTCTCAGCCTGGACGAACGCGCGCCCCAATTCGGGCATGCGCTTCGACATGTGTTCCAGAAGCTCGGTCTGTGGGGTGATGGGATAACCAAAGTACGCCACCGCACCAGCGCGGATGGCGGCTTCAGCGACCGCTTCATTGCCTTTGAGCAGTTCTCGTGCCATGCGTTAAGCCTCCTGAGTGGTGCGAGCCGCTTTGTTGACGACTTCACGGTAGACCGTGATGGCCGCTTCCGGGCATACGATGGCGCAAATGCCGCACCCGGTGCAGCCTGCTTTGATCAGCTCGGCAGGGTGATAGCCTTTGGCCGTGATGCGTTCTGCCAGGCCCATCACATCCTGCGGGCATTCGGTAACACAAAAATCGCAGCCTTTGCACAGTCGTTCGTCGACTTCGATCCGTCCCTTTGGGGGCATTCGGTCCTCCTGAGTGAAATTCAGATAACTCGGACAATTCTTGTGCTATTGCACAGATTCATTTCTATTATCGCCATCCGTATCCGATTATGGTAGTGTCAACCATCATTGGGTTGTCTAACATATTTCCTT
>CALDSL010000424.1 GCA_937920255.1 uncultured Anaerolineaceae bacterium
CGAGATATATCAGTGTGACTGGAGTTCAGACGTGTGCTCTTCCGATCTCAATGCGAGCCGGGATGCCTGTTCTTGATCCAAGAATTGTGTTCGTTTACTTTTTCTTGTCAGTGTCGATGCTGAGCACTTCGCGTCCCTGGTAATGGCCGCACTTGGGGCAAACGCGATGCGGAAGGCGCATCTCGCCACAGTTGCTGCATTGAACCAGGTTGGCTGCTACCAAAAAGTCCTGCGCGCGACGGCGGTCACGGCGGCCTTTGGAATGCTTGCGTTTCGGTTGTGGAACCATGATCTACTCCTGTGTCTCTCTGTCCTGCTGGATAATTCCTATTCTGTAAGCCGCCCAATTATACTGAACCACCCCTCTCACGTCAAGGCTTGGCGCAAATGGATATAATAATCCTGCCATGCTACAACGCTTCCTGCGCTTCTTCTTTCACCTGCTCTACCACTCCCTGGCCTGGGCATATGATCTGGTCGCAGCCGTGGTGTCGCTGGGCCGCTGGAACCGCTGGACGCACACCGCGCTGGACTATCTCGAAGGCCGGCGCATTCTGGAGATGGGCTACGGCACCGGGCACCTGATGCAGACCCTGCTGCGGCGCGGGTACGACGCCGCTGGCCTGGACGAAAGCCGCCAGATGGCCATCATCGCCGGGCGCCGGCTGCGCCGCTCGCTGGGCAAAGACGCCGGCCTGCCGCTGGTTCGGGCGGTCGGCGCGGCCATCCCCTTTCCGCCGGAGACGTTCGATACGGTGGTTGCCACCTTCCCCGCCCCCTATATCGGCGCGCCGGAAACACTGGCAGAGATCCAGCGCGTGCTGCGCCCTGGCGGGCGGCTGGTGATCGTGCTGGCCGCCTACCACACCGGCCGCAGCCTGTTGGAACGGGCGCAGGCCTGGGTTTTTCGTGTAACCGGTGAAAGCCCGCGGTTCGACCCCACGCTGCGCGAGCGCCTGCTGGCGCTATTTGAACACAGTGGCTTGAAACCCCAAATCGAATGGCGCGAGGGACACAAAGAACATATTTTGTTGGTTTTCGCGCGCAAACCAGGGAAGCTATAGTCGAAAAATTTGGTATTTTTTGAATTTGTTGTAAAATTTAGACATGGAAATTCAGATTGCGGTAGCCAAAACCAACAAATATGCCTCTTCGGAGAGCGGTGACACGCTCGAAGTTGTCGAACGACCCAATGGTGGGGTATCAGTTGTGCTTTCAGACGGCCAGACGACCGGCCGGGGCGCCAAGGATATATCAATGATGGTCGTGCGGCGCGTCATCAGCTTGCTGGCGGAAGGCGTGCGTGACGGCGCTGCTGCCCGCGCCGCGGCGGATTTCCTGTACGCCGAACGCAATGGGAAGGTATCGGCCACGCTCAACATCCTCTCGGCCGATCTTCAAACCGGTACGCTGGTGATCACCCGCAACAGCACCACCCCGGTTTTTGTCACCCGTGGCGATCGCATCGAATGCCTGCTGGGTGAAAGCAGCGCCATTGGTACGATGCGCAATTCGCGCCCGGCCATTTCGGAAATTCCGCTGGACGGAGAGACCACGGTGGTGATGTACACCGACGGCTTGCTGCACGCCGGCGACCGCTACGGGCAAAAATTCGACATCTGCACCATGCTGGAATCCATGCTGGAGGATCAGGACCCGCTGGCGCAAGAGATCGCCGAAAGCCTGTTGAACCAGGCCATTTCCCTCGACCAGGGCCGCCCGAACGACGATATGAGCATTGTGGTGCTGCAGGTACTGGCGCGCGAAAGCGACCAGATCCGGCGCATGATGGTGCGCCTGCCGGTGCCGCCTACGATCGGGTTGGATTAATCGACCCGGCGTTTCCTGTGAAAACACCCCCAAGCAGGGTGTATGGTATCGATTAAACAGTTCGCAGTCTATGGATGAGGATGGCAGTCCGGTCACAATCGGCGTGGTGGGCGTGTGCGGCTCAGGAAAAAGCACCCTGGCCGCCGGTTTGCGCCGTATGGGGATTGAAATTCGCCATATTGCCCAGGAGCACTCATACGTGCCCTACATGTGGCAGCGGATTACCAATCCCGATCTGCTCATCTTCCTGGATGCCTCCTATCCCGTGACCATGCAACGCCGCCGGCTCGACTGGCTGCCGGAGGAGTATCAGGAGCAGCAGCACCGGCTGCGCCACGCGCGCGAACACGCCCATTTTTATCTAGACACCGACCCACTTTCACCCGAAGAGGTGCGAGAGCAAGTGCTGGCATTCTTACGCTCGCGCGGAGTTCACTGGCAAGAATAAGCCTTCCCCTCGCAAATATCAGGCATTGAGAGTATAATTTCTCCATTCCCCGCCAGCCCAGGGCTGGCATTTGTGTGAATCGGAGGCGTTACTCGCATGAATCGACGTTATTTGTTCCTCATTGTCATCCTCCTGGTTGTCATTCTCGGTGTCTGGATTAATGTACCCAACAACCCGGGATTGAAGATTGGCAATTTTGAACGTACACTGGAGACCCAGCTCGGTCTTGACCTGCGTGGCGGGGTACAGGTACTGCTCGAAGCCGACCTACCGGAAACGACCGAAGTGGATGCCCAGTCATTGCAAGACGCAGTACAAATTCTCGAGAACCGCACCAACGCTCTGGGCGTCAGCGAGAATCTTTTTCAGGCCGCCGGCACCCGCCGTATCGTGGGCGAGTTCCCCGGTCTGACCAATCCGGATGACGTTATTGCTACCATTCAAGAAACCGGCCAGCTCGAGTTCGTTGATATGGGCAGTGCGCCACTTCCCGAAGGCACCGTGGTTAAGACTGATTTCGGCCTGGCCGAAACCGCGCCGGCGCCCACTTCGGAAAATCCTGAAGATCAGATCTACCATACCGTGATGACCGGCACGCTGATCAATTCGGTGGCCGTCACCCGCGATCCTACCGGGAAGTACGTGGTCAACTTCGAACTCAAGCCCGAAGGCCGCGATATTTTCGCCGAATTCACCGCCAGCCACGTGGGCCAATACCTGGCCATCGTGCTGGATAAGACAGTTGTCTCCACTCCGGTGATCAGCACCGCCATCACCGAAGGCAGCGGCATCATCGAAGGTAACTTTACCAACGATTCCGCGAATGCCCTGGCCATCCAATTGCGCTACGGTTCGCTCCCCATCCCGCTCAAGGTGGTGGAAACCCGCGTGATTGGCCCGACCCTGGGCGCCGACTCGCTCAATAAGAGCCTGGTGGCCGGCCTGGTTGGTTTCCTGATCGTGATCGCGTTCATGGCCATCTACTACCGCCTGCCGGGCCTGGTAGCCAATGTGGCCATTCTGATCTTCGCGCTGATCACCCTGTCGGTTTACAAACTTATTCCGGTCACGCTGACCCTGCCCGGTATCGCCGGCTTCCTGCTCAGCACCGGCACGGCGCTGGACGCCAATATCCTGATCTTTGAACGCTTGCGCGAAGAATTGCGCGCCGGGCGCAACGTGAAAACCGCCATCCAGCTTGGCTGGCAGCGCGCCTGGCCCTCCATCCGCGACTCGAACATCGCCGCCATCATCACCTGCGCCATCCTGTTCTGGTTTGGTTCGCAGTTTGGCGCTACAGTGGTGAGAGGTTTTGCGGTAACCCTGTTCCTGGGTGTGCTGATCTCGCTCTTCACGGCGATCGTCGTCACGCGCTCGCTGCTCAATCTGGTCACGGATTTTGTTGATCCTGCCAAGCACTCCAAGTGGTTTGGAGCCTAGAAGGAAGCACCATGATTAATATTCTTGGGAAACGCTACTATTACTTCGCCCTGTCGATGCTGATCATCATCCCCGGCATGATCGTCCTGGCCATCTGGGGTCTTCCGCTGTCGATCGATTTTCAGGGCGGCACCATGCTGGAAGTTCAGTTTGCCTCGGGCAATCTTCCTTCCACCGAGGACGTGGTCGCTGTGTACAGCCAGTTGGGCATCAATGACCCACAGGTGCAGACCACCGGGCAGAATACGCTGAATATCCGCTCTTCTTTCCTGGACGATTCGATGCGTTCGGAAATTCTAAATGCATTGACCACCCAGTTGAATGACCAGGCCGAACTGGTGCGCTATGAAAGCGTCGGCCCGACCATCGGGCGCGAAGTAACTTCCCGCGCCGGCATCGCGGTGGGCGTGGCCGCTCTGGCGGTTATTCTCTACATCACCTATGCCTTCCGCGGTGTCCCGCATGCTGTACGCTACGGCATCTGCGCCATTATCGCCATGATCCACGATGTGTTAATCGTGATCAGCATCGCGGCGATTGGCGGGCATTTCTTTGGCTGGCAAATCGACTCGCTTTTCCTAACGGCCCTGTTGACCGTCATCGGCTTCTCGACCCAGGACAAGATCGTTGTATTTGACCGCATCCGCGAGAATAACAACATATTCCGCCGTCTGCCGTTTGAGACGCTGGTAAATCACTCCATCGTCCAGACCCTGCAGCGCTCGATCAACACGCAGTTGATGACAGTTGAGTTCATGCTGCTGGCGCTGGCCCTGTTTGGTGGCATCACCCTGCGCGAGTTCGCGGTGATCCTGCTGGTGGGCCTGTTCAGCGGTACGTACTCCTCGATCTTTATCGCTGCGCCGATCCTGGTGGTATGGGAGAAGAAAGAGTGGCGTAGCTGGTTTCATCGCACTCCGGTCAACGCCTGATCCGAGCGGTAGAGCGTAATTGGTAGGGGATTTTGCACTGTATCATGCAAAATCCCCTTATTTATTTCCAAAAAAGTCAGGCGAAATATCAGGTACATCGCGGTATAGAGGTTGGTACAATGAGAGGGCACTTTTAACCGAGCAGTTCACATTTCGTTCCCTGTCGGCCGTATCCCTATTCTTCTTACAGAAAGAGAGCATACGCATGCGTAAAGAAGTCGTCCTCATCACTGGAGCTAATGGCGAGATCGGACACGGGCTGATTACCCATCTGGGGCAACGCGGCGTTATTGAAATCGTCGCCCTGGATGTGCAGCCCCTGGATGAGAGCCTCTCCCATTACTGCACGCGCTTTATTCAGGGAGACATTCTGGACAACATGTTACTCGGCCGGCTGGTGGCGGAGTACGAAATCCGCAGCATCTACCACCTGGCATCCATCCTATCGACCAAAGCCGAATACAACCCGGAGACGGCGCACAAGGTCAACGTGGAAGGCACGCTCAACCTGCTGCGCCTTGCTGTCGAGCAGGCTTCCTGGCAGGGCCGCCCGGTGAAATTCATCTACCCCAGTTCCATCGCGGCCTACGGACTGCCCTCGCTGGAGGTGAAGAATGCCGCCGGGAAGGTCAAGGAAGATGAATATTTGCAGCCAACCACCATGTACG
This sequence comes from uncultured Anaerolineaceae bacterium, assembly GCA_937920255.1. Taxonomy (GTDB): domain Bacteria; phylum Chloroflexota; class Anaerolineae; order Anaerolineales; family Anaerolineaceae; genus CALDSL01. The sequence continues at coordinate 5,319 of CALDSL010000424.1, forward strand.
GCTGCAACAAGCTCTACTGCGAACACCTTGGGCGCTACTACACCTTCTATTACCGCCAGCTCGCGGCCGACCGGCTGAAGAACAGTGTCGATTTTCGCGGGCTGCGCTTCCCGGGCCTGATTTCAGCCGAAACGCTGCCAACCGGCGGCACCAGCGATTACGGCCCTGAAATGCTGCACGCCGCCGCGCAGGGCAAGCAGTACGCCTGTTTTGTGCGCCCCGATGCCACGCTTCCGTTTATGGTCATGCCAGATGCGATCAAATCGCTGCTGGATTTGGAATCCGCGCCGCGTGAAAGCCTCAGCCGGCTGATTTACAATGTGACCAGCTTCTCACTGACCGCGCAGGAAATCTACGAGATCGCCCTGCGCTCCTTCCCTGGCTGCAGTATCACCTTCCAGCCGCACCAGGCACGCCAGGCGATTGTCGACACCTGGCCGGCGGATATTGATGACAACGCTGCGCGCCACGACTGGGGCTGGTCACCGGAATACGACGTAAACCGCTCGTTTGACGGTTTCCTGATCCCCGCCATCCAGAAGCGCTACGCCAAAGCCATCGCCGATTAGACGGCACAATGAGAATGCCATGAACCCAGCCACACCCCAATTCAAGATCAATGCCAGTACCGGGGAAAAGATCGTGCCGGTGATGATCTACACGGCCACCTCGGTGATATGGGGCGAACTGTATGTGAAAGAAATTGTGCGGGTCAGTACCTGGCTGCGTACGAACACCGCCCCGGATGCCTTCGCGGTGTATAACGCCAAGGTGATGGCGGTGGGCGCTGCCGCGCTAAAAGCGGTTTCGTTCCAGGAAACGCATGTGCTGGCACCCTATATCAACGCGTATCACATCCTGCCGCCTGCTTTCGACCCGCTGGATTATGACCCCACCGAACCGAACCGCAAAATGGAACCGATGTCGGCGCTTGTGGGCTCGTTTCGTATGGACGCCCGCATGCGCATGGCCACCAGCGCCGATCTTCGGCGCTATCTGGAATTCACGCGCGAGACGTTCACGCCATTGTATGACGTGGAAATCAGCAACGTGATCCAGCCCAACCTGGCGCCCATGAAAGTACCATTCGTGCTCGTGCGCCAGGCGACGACGATTTTCTCCAGCCGGACGGTCTAGGAATCCGTCATCATACATACGACGAGGCCGCTCGGCCTCGTCGTATTTTGCCTGCGGTTCCCCCATTTTTACGGTGTATTAACAATTTTACGCTATGATTAACCGCGGAAACCTTACTGCATGGAGAGAGAGCATGAGCACGCAAGAACCCCAGGAACAAACCCGTACGATTCCATTCAAAGCTGAAACCAACCAGTTACTCGATATCCTCATCCATTCCCTGTACAGCGAACGCGAAGTCTTTTTGCGCGAGCTGATTTCCAACGCATCCGACGCGCTGACGCGCATGGACTTTACCCTGCTCACCAACCGCGATGTGCTCCAATCGCCGGACGAGCTGGCCATCCACATCACCACCGACCCCGAGCAGGGTACGCTCACCATCCGCGATAACGGCGTCGGCATGACCGCCGATGAGCTGGTGGAAAACCTGGGCACGATCGCGCATTCAGGCGCGCGCGCCTTCATCCAGGCTGCCAGGGAAAGCAAGGGCAATATAGCCAACATCATCGGCCAGTTTGGCGTGGGTTTCTATTCGGCCTTTATGGTGGCGGAATGGATTCGGGTCACCTCGCGTTCGTACCTCCCCGAAGCCGAAGCCGCATCCTGGTATTCCACCGGTAATGACTCGTACCAGGTTTCCCCATCCGAAAAAGCTGAGCGCGGTACCACGGTAGAAATCAAGCTCAAAGAAGATGCGCGCGAATTCGCGCAGATCGACAGGCTGCGGCAGGCGATCAAGAAGCACTCCGATTACGTGCCCTTCCCGATCTACCTCGGGCCGGAGAATGCGCAGGCCAATCAGCTCGCCGCACTGTGGCGCGAGCCGCCGCGAAAAGTGGCCGCGGAAAAATACCACGAATTCTACAAGCAGCTTACCCTCGACCCCAGCGAACCGCTTGCCTACGCGCACATGAACGTGGATGCGCCGGTGCAGATGTACGCTTTGCTGTACGTGCCGCCGGATCCCGAACGTGGAATTCTATCGCTGCGCAAGCAGGATGGGTTGAAACTGTACGTGCGGAAGATATTGATCCAGGAATATTCCACCGACCTGCTGCCCGAGTATTTCCAGTTTGTCGAGGGCGTGGTCGATTCGGAGGATCTACCGCTCAACGTCAGCCGTGAAACGATGCAGTCCAACAGCGTGATGGCGC
>CALDSL010000425.1 GCA_937920255.1 uncultured Anaerolineaceae bacterium
CCGCCGCACAGCATCAGCGCCGCCCCGCCGACGAGCAGCGGCCACAGCAGCACGCCCACCGTGTTGACGTCATCCACCATGTGGGTGGGGCCGGCCCACAGCGGGGTGGTGATGGTGACCAGCCCGGTGAGGAACAGCGAAACCCCACCGGCCAGCCCGCCTGTGCCGCCCGCCGACGGGCTACCGCCAAACCCGGTGCGCTGCCACACGCCGGGCAGTTTCAGCAGCAGGAACAGGCCCAGAGTCAGCACGGTGAGGTACAGGCGCATGTTGTTGGGCGCGGTGCTGCCTTCGCGCAGTGTGTAGGAGTAGTAGTACTGCACCGCCGAGGCCAGCAGCCCCACCACCAGGAATGCCAGCACGGCGTTATAGGCCCCGCGGTGGTTCTTGGCTAGCCGCACGATGCTGTAGATGCCGTACAGCGCCGCGGCGATGGAGACGACCACCAGGATCTGGAAAATGGGCTTGATGGCGATAAACGCCGCCCACTTGGGGCCGAAGTTTTCGGGGTTGAAGGCGATGCAGGTGGTTCCCGCGCCGCCCAGCAGGGTCATGGCGGCGGTCAGGCTGAGAAAGACGATGGTGATGACGCGCAGAACGGTGGATCGAGTGTTTTTCATGCAAATGCTCCTTGAGATGAAAACAAGACTTTGATCGTAGCGTGCCGGAATACCAAATTTCCAGGAATAGACTACACTCCACCGATAATCAACAGCAGCATCGAGGCCAGCATGTAGATCGACGCGCCTTTGTACAGCGCGAAGTTCAGGCGCGGGTGCGGGCGCAACAGGCTGGCGCTGACCAGGCCGGTGAGCAGCGCGCCCAGCAGCCCCAGCCTGGCCAGCAGCGGCAGCGACAGCCCGATCCTGTGCCCGGCGGCGAAGAAGGCCGAGACCGCCAGCAGCGTGGAAAGCGCGATCAGCCGCCGCGTGATTCCCACGCCGTAGACGGCAGGGAAGGTAGGTACACCCGCGCGGGCGTAATCGTGCTGGTACTTGATGCTGAAGGTCAGAATGTGGGTGGGGATCCACAGCAGAACGCCCAGCGCCAGCAGCACGCCCACCGCGTCCAGACGGCCGGCGGCCAGCACGCGCCCGGCCAGCACCGGCATCCCGCCCGACAGCCCGCCGATGATGATGGAATAGGGCGTGCGCCGTTTGAGCAGCATGGTGTATACCAGCACGTCGAACACCACGCCGGCCAGCACCACCAGCGCGAACCCGGTCTGGATCGTCGCCGCCCACGCCAGCCCGGCGCCGGTCAACACGCCGCCCAGCAGCCAGCCTTCGCGCGCCGAGATCTGCCCGGCGGGCAGCGGGCGGCGCGCGGTGCGCCCCATGCGCGCGTCGATGTCGCGGTCCCACACCATGTTGAGCACTGTGCTGCCGCTGACGGCCAGAAACAGGCTGCCCAGCATGGCCGCCAGCGACGCGGCGGTCAGGTTGAAGCAGCAGCCGGAAACGTAGCCGGCCGCGGCGGTGACCAGCAGCAGCGCGGTCTGCAGGCTTTTGATGAGCTGGAAGTACAGCCGCAGCCGCTCCCACAGGATGGCCCGGGCATTGGTTCGACGCGCCGCGAGGCTGGAAAACGCGCTCATTGTGACGCCGTGCTTTGCCCGCCGCGCGCGCAGCGGAACCCGATGCTCGGGCCTTCGTAATCCGGGCGGACGTTGTTGCGCGTCCACACCCGCAGGTTGTAGCCGTAGTCGGCTTTGGAGCCGCCGCGCAGGTAGCGGTAGTGGATGCCGGCGTAGATATCGCCGGTCCACTGCCACACGTTGCCGGCCATGTCGTAGACGCCGTAGGGGCTGGCGCCGTCCAGGGTAGCGTAACCGTCGTAGGTTTTGCCGTTATAGAAGCCCACCGGGGTGGTCTCGCCGCCTTTGCCCATCACTTTCTCGAAGATGTCGCGGCTGGAGTAGTAGTTGGCCTGGTTGCGCTCGAGGGTATTGCCCCACGGGTAGGCGCGGTTGTCCTGCGCGCCGCGCGCGGCCTTCTCCCATTCCATCTCGCCCGGCAGGCGGCTGTTTTGCGCCTGGCAGTAGGCCTGCGCCCCAAACCAGGTGACCATCGTCACCGGGTGATTTTCGTAACCCGGCTGGGGCTGGAACTGCCCGGCGGTGTAGGCGATGCGCGCGCCTTTCAGGTTGACCGGGTAGTGCGGCCAGTCGCCCGCTTCGATCGGCTCTTCGTGCTTCTTGCCGTGGAATTCATCGCCGGGGTAATAGCCCACCACCTGCTCGCCGGCGATCTTGAGCGCGCCGCCCGCCACGGCCTGGTTGAGGTAGGCGGCAAACTGGGCGTTGGTCACCGGGGTAACCATGATGTCGTAATCGTATGGGATGTCCTGTTTGGTTTCCTGCTGCCCGTACAGGAAGCTGCCCGCGGGGACCGTGGCCCACGCGTTGGGGTCGACCCCGGTTTCCACCGGCGTGGTGGCTTGCGGCAGATCAGGCGCGCTGCAGGCCGTCAGCGTCAGGATCAATGCCAGGAAGGTGAGGACGCGCAGCGTTTTCATTGGGCCACCTCCTCGGTCTGCGACAGGCTGGTCTCGCGCAATTCCTGCTTCCAGCGCCCGCGTTTTTTGAACAGGTCGATCAACCGCCACACCATCAGCGCCGCCAGCGCGGTCAGCACCGTCGCCAGGCCGATATCGGCCAGCAGGATGGTGGCATCGACCAGCGGCTGCTGCGAGAGCTCATCCACGAACACGCGCTTGGTTTCATAGACCGACACCGCGCCAAAAGCCAGGTCGGAGAAAATGATCACGATCCAGCCGAACCACTGCCGCGCGCGGCCTTTTAGCCCGGCCAGGTCGGCGTAATACAACAGAATGATGGTGGCAATGATGCCGGCCAGGATGTGCCAGTGCCCGGTGAGGGCCACGCGCTCCTCGCGCGCCGGCCACTGGCGGATGATTTCATCCAGTTTGACGGCCATAAAGATGCCCACCGCGGTGACCACAAAGTTCATATACACCATCTGCCACAGCGCGCCGAAGCGCAGCGGGTCGTGCAGCAGCGCGCGCAGCCGCTGGATCAGGGTGGGTTTGATGATCTTTAATTCCGCCAGCCGCTCGTTGGTGATCTTGCGCCAGCCGAAAATGACCAGCAGCAGGGCGGCGATCAGCACCGGGAACGAGCCGACGTTGATGATGATATGTGCCGTGGGCTGGTAGGGTACGATTGACCACACACCGAAGGTGATGATCAGCGTGCCGAGGATCATCAGCGGCATGGCCCACTTGTGCAGCCTGCCTTTGAAGCCCAGCCACTGCCCAATGATTAAGGTCAGCGCTACGGCGATCAGCGTCAGCATGATGTGCAGGTGGCCGATCACGGCCAGTTCCAGCGGGGTTTTGACCGGCTCGCGGATGATGTCTTCGGCCAGGAAGACGGTGAAGCCGTTGCCGAACATCGAGCCTGCCACCGCGCCGAACAGCGCCGAGCCCAGGGTGGCCAGCGCCATGAAGAAGTAGGCCGCCCGTTCCAGGTCCACCCCGCCGCGGGTGCGCGCCCGCTCAGGGTCGCTGGTGCGGTATTGCTTGCCCCACGGCCACAGCGCGGCGGTGAGCATCACCCCGGCGAAGAAGATCAGCACCTGCCCGGCGATAAAAAGCCCATGGAAGACGTAATTGTGGCCGAAATAGGCGAAGATCAGCCCGAAGATGAACGAGGTCAGGTACCCGCCGGTGATGGTGGCGTTGATGCTGGCCTGCTGGCTCTTCCGCATTGGCACCAGCGCGGTGATCAGGTAGGTTTCAATGGCCACCACCGCCATGGCGATGGTGTGGTAGAGGATGATGATGCGCCCTTCGCGCTCCTGCGGCAGCAGGCTGAGCCCCAGGTTGCTCACCATCCAGGATTTAATGCCAAACTCTTCCATCGGCCCGGAGAGCATGCCAAAGAACGCCGTCGCCAGCGAAATTGCGGCGATGGCGGTCAGCACCAGACCTTTGGTCGAACGAAAGAGAAAGGAGAAGCGGTCGGAAATCGTCTGCATTCCTGCTCCTGTAATGCTGTGATTGGGTAATCCGCGGGGGATATTTCCTTCATTAACCCTAGCACACTGGCGGCAGGAATGCATTGACTTTTGTTAAGATTTTAGCGGAATTCCTCTCCGCTTCCCGGCCCAATCTGCGCGGCCTGGTAGAGGGTTTCGCTTTTCACCACCCGCAGGCTGTCGTGACTGCATTCCAGCGCGCCGCTGTCGCGAAAGACGCGCAGCGAGCGGCTGAACGCCTCGGGGATGGTGGCGATGCGCGCCGCGAGCTGGTGGTTGGGGTGCTTGCGCCGGTCGATGGGACGGCTGCCACCCTGGCTCAGTTCAAGCAACAGCTTGGCGCTGCGCGCCAGCACCGAACGGAACGACAGGTCTTCAAATTGGCTCACCAGACGGCGGTTGCGGTTGGCCAAGACGCGCAGTAGCCCCAGGCCGATGCCGGGGTGGGCGCGCACCAGGGTTTCCAGGTACTGCGGCGAAACCGTCCACACCGTGGATGGCTCGGCGGCGACCACGGTGGCGGGCGCGGGGCCGCCATCCAGCGCCGAGACCTCATTGAACATGATCACCGGCTCAAACACGGCCAGGATGGCGATCTGCCCATCGGCGCTGAGCTTGCACAACTGCACCTGTCCGCTGAGCAGCACGTACAGGCCGGTGCCGGCATCGCCTTCGGTGAAGACCACCGCGCCTTTGGGGTAATCGTGGATCGTGCCGGCGGCGATGACCTCGCGCACCTCGTCCAGCGTGAGATGGCGGAAGTGCTCCACCCGACTGAGTCGGGCGGTCAGTTCATGGAAGTTGGGGACTTCAGAAGGGATCATTGCCCCCATTATAGCTGATGCCTGGAAAAACCGCCCGGACGAACCAGTCAGGCGTATCTTCGCCACCGGTGGAGGGTTTCTATATGGGGCGCAACTGGCACCCCATTTTGCTTGACTCTTCTTGCGTTCGTTTCTATAATAAAGACGTAAGTTTTCTACAAGCCCCATTGTATAGACTGTAAATTTATTACACACCAAGGATCGAGCGCGTTGAATCCTGCACAAAACGCACCATCTAAGGATGAAACCGGCCTGGTGGGCGCCGTACGACAAGGCGACACCCTGGCAAAGCTGCGCGGCTATCTCCCTTCCCTTTCTCCGGCGGAGAAGAAGGTCGGGCAGTTCGTGCTGGCGCAACCGGAAGAAGTCATCCACATGACCCTGGCCGATATCGCCGAGCGCATCCAGGTCAGCGACGCGACGGCGGTGCGTTTTTGCCAATCCATCGGCTATGACGGCTGGCTGGATTTTAAAATTGACCTTACCCGCTCGATCCCGCGCTCGGCGCAGCTCATTCACAAAGACGTTTCCGCCACCGACTCCACCGCCACCGTGTTCCGCAAAGTGATCCAGGGCGGCATCCAGGCTTTGGAAAGCACCATGGCAGTGCTGGATGAAACCGCCATCCAAAAGGCGGTGGATCTTCTGCTGGGGGCGCGCGCTATTCTCATCATTGGGGTGGGCACCTCAGGCCCGGTGGCGCACGAGTTCTTCAACCGCCTGCTGCGCCTGGGTCTCAACTGCCAGGTGCAAACCGACTCGTATTTGCAACTGATGCAGGCGGCGCTGTTAACGCCGCAGGACGCGCTGGTAGTCATCTCGCAAACCGGCGACTCGTACGACCCGCGCCGCACCGCCGCCGAGGCCAAACGCATGGGCGTGCCGGTGGTGTGCATCACCGGCAGCGCGCTTGCCCCCATCGCGTCTTTTTCGGATGTGGTGCTGCTCTCGGCTTCGCAGGAGAGCATGCCCGAAACCATTTCGTCGCGCATTGCGCAGTACGCGCTGATCCACGCGCTGTACATTTGCCTGGCGATGCGCTCCATGGATCAGGCGATTGAAAATGAACGCCTGATTTGGGAAGCACTGATGCGTAAAGACCCGTTCCAGCACGGCGGCGGGTAGGCGCTTTCATATTAGGTTCGTATCAGGAGGTATCGTTGGAACCGGTTGTCGTGATCAAAGATCTCAAATATAAGTACCGTGGCGAGAAGGAACAGGCCCTGGATGGAATTGACCTGAGCCTTTCGCGCGGTGAATTTGTGGTGGTGATGGGCCCCAGCGAAGCTGGCAAGAGCACCCTGGCCGCCACCATTAACGGTCTCATCCCCCATTTCCACAAGGGCAAGCTGCAGGGCAGCGTCACCGTTCTGGGCCGCGACACGCAGAAACAAACCGTGTCGGAGATGGCCGAGGTGGTGGGCATGGTCTTTCAGGATTTTGAAGCCCAGTTGTTTTCGACCAATGTGGAACTGGAAGTCGCTTTTGGGCCGGAAAACTTCGCCGTCGACCGCGGGGAAATTGCCCGGCGCATCAACGAAAACCTGGAATACGTGGGATTGAACGCGGTGCGCCACCGCCCACCGTCCACGCTGTCCGGCGGGCAGAAGCAAAA
>CALDSL010000426.1 GCA_937920255.1 uncultured Anaerolineaceae bacterium
TCGCCGTCGCGCAGTGGGTCTCCGCCTTGCGGGAAGGGCGCCAGCATGAACTGCATGCAGTCCAGGTAGTAGGCCGGGTTGCCCAGGTTGCGCGCCAGGTTGACGCACCCGATCCAGGTGGCGCCGCGCGCCACGCCCACCCTCTCGCCCACAATCGACCCGAGCGTGTGCGTGCCGTGCCCGCCGATATCGACCGGCTGGATGGAACCGTTCCACGGATCGTACCAGTTGTAGTTATCACCCTGTCCCGCGCCGCGGTAGCTGGCCGCCAGCTCAGGATGGTCGCCCTGCACGCCGCTATCCGACTGTCCGATGACAACTCCCTCGCCGGTAATGCCCAAATCCTTCCACACCTGGTCAGCGCCGATCAGGGTCAGGTTCCACTCGGGCGTGGCAGGGGCGCGAGCGCTGCCCTGCGCCGGAAGCGGCGGCTCGGGCAATGGGCGCAGGATGGGGTTGGCCAGCACGCGGTCGACTTCAGGCTGGCTCTCCAGCCAGGCGCGCAGGAATGGCCCGCCGGTGACCTCCAGCGCATTGACCAGATAGTAGGGCTGGTAGTCGCGGTTGCGCGCCTCTAACTGCGCGCGCAGGCCGGCCTGGGTACGGTTGGCATGTTCCACCAACTGATTGTAGACATACGCGCGGCGTTCGTCGTAATCATCGATGGTCACAGCCTTGGCGAGGTCAGCCTGATCCCTGAGGATCACAAACAGGCGCTCGCCGTAGAACCCCGGCTGGCCCGTGGAGATGTACAGCGCGCCCGCTCCGACCAGCAGCAACGGCGCCAGCAACGCCACGGCCCGCGAGGACGGCAGCACTCCGCCGAGCTTGTTGCTGGTAAAGGTAAGCAAAAAACTGGCCAGCAGCGCCATTCCCACGCTGTCGAGCGTCATATTGAGCGCCCAACGCGCCATCTCGCCGGCACCCGAGCTGATCACCAGCGCCAGCTCATCCGCATCCACCCACACCAGCGGCCAGGCGGCGGCCAGCCCCAGCAGCAGCGCCGCGGCCGGCCAGCAGCACACGCGCGTTCCCGGCTGCCGGTGCGTGCTGACGGCCACCGCGCCCCACGCGAGCGCCATCAACACCGCCGCCAGCATCCACTGCTGTCCATTGACACCGAATCCAGTGGCCATGATCGCCAGCATCACCAGCGCCACCAGCCCATCCTGCCAGATTCCGGATGGGCTTTCGGAAAGCAAAATGCCGTTGAGCAGCACGCTCGCTGCCAGACCCAGCAGCAGCCCAGCCGCCAGGTTGGTCACCGTATCCAACGGCGACCCGAGCGCGCCCCACAGCACCCAGGGAAAGACCAGCAGGACGCCCACCGCGGCGGCAATGGCCGCGCCGCCCGCGCCAGTGGGGAACAAACGCCGCCGCAGCGCCAGCACCGCCAGGATGGAAAAGATCAGCGCCCCGGCGATCTGCATCCCAACAATCGCGTCAGAATTCGAAAGGTCCGCCAGGCGCGAAGGCACCTGTAGCGCGGCAAACACCGCCGCCAGCAGCCAGGTCCGATAGACAGCCTTTCCACGGACAGACGGCGCGGTGAGCGATGCGATCCCAAGCAGTATCACCAGCCCGATGGAATACCCCAGGGCAACCATCCAGCGCACATCTTCCACCGGTAGCGAGCCTTCAAATACCGTTTGCTCCAGCGACCACTGCACGACCTGGTTCACCAGGGTCATGGCAATGATGATAATCCCAATCAGGTACCGCGCGATACTGCTGGCGCATCCCTGCGCCTGAGCAGGCGGTGCCGTCACCGGCTGCGGCTCGGATGGAGGAAGATACGGATCGTTGCTCATGGAAAAATCCCACCTTTTTATATATGCGCAATTTTTTGCATAGCAATCAAAATTGACTGCCCATTCTTCATTGCCGGTCCCGAAAATGTTGGTACACTTAATGTCGAATGCTTTTTCCCCGGCAATCTTCCCCCTATTGTAACCTAAGGAGCAAAAACCCATGCGCACAGAACGCAAACATACGTTGGCAGATCAAAGCTGTGTCGTCGTATACGAATGGAAAGCTGATCAGCCCAAAGCAGTTGTGTTTTTGGTGCACGGACTGGGCGAGCACGCCGGACGCTACGACCATGTTGCCGCGGCGCTCAACCGGGCCGGCTACTCACTGACCGGTTTTGACCACCCCGGCCACGGCCAGAGCGAAGGCGTGCGCGGGCATATCAGCAGCTACGATGTGGTTTTTGACCTGATCGACCAGTTACGCCAGGAAGCGGCCAAGCAATACCCTGGCCTGCCGCAGTTTGTGTACGGTCACAGCATGGGCGGCAGTTTTGTGCTGTATTACCTTTACAAACGCCAGCCAAAAATTGCCGGGGCGATCGTCACCAGTCCCGGGCTGGGCACCGCCGATCCCGTGCCGGCCTGGAAAACCGCGCTTGGGAAGGTGTTGTACAACCTGGCGCCGTCGTTTCAGATGGACAACGGCCTGAAACGAGAAGGGCTGGCGCGCGACCCGGCGGTTGTTGCCGCATACAACGCCGACCCGCTGGTACACGGGAAAATCTCGGCGCGCCTGGCGCTGGATATGCTTGGCCACGGCAGGGAAATGATCGCGGACGCGGGCGCGTTTCCGCACGTGCCCCTGCTGCTGATGCAGGGCAGCAAGGATATGCTGGTATCGCCGCCGATGACCGACCAGTTTGCCAAAGGCTTCAAAGGCGACCTGACCTACAAGGTGTGGGACGGGATGTACCACGAGCTGCACAACGAACCCGAGAAGCAGCAGGTACTGGATACGATCGCCGGCTGGCTGGACCAGCACATGCCGGGCTAATCTTCCACGCGAGCCAGCAGCGCCACCGGAAAACGCCGGAACAGGTCGGCGGCGGTAATTTCTCCACCGCTGAGAGCTTCGCCGGTCACTTCATTGCGCCAATGGCCGGTGGGAAGTTGCAGACGCACGCCGCGTAGCGCCCCCGCGCGCGCCGCCAGACGTGGCACGACGCAGATCGCTCCGCCGCGCTGGTACGCCACCAGATGTTCTGATCCACCGGTATCCAAGGTGGCATATCCTGCGGCTGGCGCGAACCATTCTGGATGGTGCCGGCGCAGCGCGAGCGCCTGGCGCACGACCCACAGTTTGGGCAGGCCTTCGCGCGCCCGCCCCCAAATTTCTTCCGGGGTCAAGTCGTCCAGTCCGGCCAGCAATGCCAGGCGCTTATCGTAATCCACCGGCGAGCGATTGTCGGGATCGACCAGGGTGTAGACCCACAGTTCAGCGCCCTGGTAGATGTCGGGGACGCCAGGGGCGGTGAGCTTGATTAATGTCTGCGCCAGCGAATTGATCCAACCGGCAGGCTCGATGCGCGCCACAAACGCCTGCAGTTCGCGGCGAAATGTGCGGCTTTTCATCACCGCGCGCACGAAACCGGCCACAGAATCCTCATAGGCCGCGTTGGGGTTGGTCCACGAGGTGTTTGTTTTTGCCTCACGCACAGCCTTTTCCATATAGCGCAGCACGCGGTCTTGTTCAATCGGCCAGGCGCCGGTCAGGGTCTGGTACAGCAGGTACTCGTCGTTGGGGTCGATGGGGTACGCGTGCCGCGTGCGCCGGTTGATCTTGAACCAGCGCTCCACCGCTTCCGCCCAGGCTTCGGACATTTCAGAGATCGCGCTGATGCGCGCGCGTACGTCTTCGCTGCGCTTGGTGTCGTGCGTGGTGGTGCTGATCAGCCCGCGCGGCTGCCGGCGCAGCGCCTGCTCGCACGCCTGGTGGAATGCATCCACGCTGGTGCCAAAATGTCCCGGGTCTCCCCCTACTTCGTTGAGCGAGACCAGCGGATAGTAATTATAGAAAACGGTATCCTCGAGGCCTTTGGCCATCACCGGGCCGGTGAACTGCTGAAAACGCATTACCAGTTCGTTTTCCAGTTCCCCGGTGACGCGCAGCAGCATCAGGTCGCCAAAAAACGCGAACAGGCGCGGGTCAACCTCCGGCCGGTTTTGCACCGCCGCGTCCAGCGCTTCGCGCAGGTAACGCTCGTCATCCGCGCTCACCTGGCCTTCGGCCGCGCGCACGTAGGTGCGGTAGACCGGCAGGCAGGCAGCGGTTTCCATAATCACAGCGCGCAAATCGCGCCGTGTGGTATCACGATAGTTGCGATGCCGCTCGCACACCTGCAGGAAGAGTTCGACCAGGCGGTTCAGATCGCTGCCCAGCAGTTCATTCATCACTTGCAGCTTCTTCTGGCGCACCAGCGTGGCGTAGCGCTCTCCGCGCCCGGTCAGGCGGTGATACAGGTTGAGCAGAACGGTCTCGCTGCGCGGGTCGACAAACAGGCCATTCAGCCGGTTGAGGAACTCGTAGCCGGTGGTGCCGGAGACCGGCCAGGTTTCCGGGAGCTGCTCGTCGCCTTCCAGAATTTTCTCGATCACGACCCACGTTTCCGGCGCCGCAGCTTGCAGGCGGCGAAAATAGCCTTCCGGGTCCAACAGGCCATCCGGGTGATCGATGCGCAGGCCGTCCAAATCACCAGAACGCAGCCAGCGCAGCACCAACCGGTGGGTTTCCTCAAACACCTCCTCATCCTCCATGCGCAGGCCAATGAGGGTGTTGATATCAAAGAAACGCCGGTACCCCAACTCGCCGCTGGTGATACGCCAGTGCGCCAGCCGGTAATTTTGTTCCTGCAAGAAGACGTCCAGCCGGTTTGGGTCGGCGTTCAATTCTTGCACCAGGCTTTGGATGGCCTCCTCCACCGCGGGTTCATCGATGCGCAGCGTGCAAAGCTGCTCATCCAGCGCGGCGATCATCTCGGCGCGCTGGCGGGCGGCTTTACGGCCGGGCCGCTCGGATCCTTCGACGGCGCTGCTGTAAGCCTGCGCCAGCTTCTTCAAGCGCGAAGATCCGCTGCGACGCGCTGCCTCGCGCAGCAGGCCGCCCTGCGAGCGCGGATCGACCGGATAGGCGTTGTTGTAATACCGCACCAGAAATTCCGGTCCGGATGCATCCAGGCGGATTTCGCCGGCCTCCAGCACACGGCCGTACTGGTCGCCCAGCACCGGGATGAGCACCTCGTCTTTGTGGCGCGCCTCGGGCGGGTCCCATTCCACGTCGAAGTAGGTGGCGTAGCGGCTGGCTGGCCCGTACTTGAGCACATCCCACCACCACGGGTTGTCGTCGCCACCAATGGCCATGTGGTTGGGCACCACGTCGAGCATCTGGCCCATGCCGCGCTCTTTCAGCGCCGCCACCAGCCGCTTGCGCGCTTCCTCGCCGCCCAGTTCCACGTTGACCCGCTGCGGATTGACCACGTCGTAGCCGTGCAGGCTGCCGCGCGCGGCCTGCAGGTACGGCGAGCAATACAGGTGGCTGATGCCCAACGCCTCGTAATAATCAAGCAGCGAGCGGGCGTCGTCCAGTGTAAATCCGGGGTGAAGCTGGATACGGTAGGTGGCGCGCGGCTCAGTCAACATGCTGCAGCAGCACCAGCGAGCGCGAGTCGAGCGTCAGGGTGCAGCCCGCGCCACAAGGCGGTTCTTCTTGCGGCAACTCGTCGCGGGCTGTATCGAGGATTACACGCCAACACTTGCCCCATTCCTCGGGCGGCATGGTGAAGGTCAGCGGCTCGTAGTGGGCATTGAACATCAGCAGGAAGCTGTTGTCCAAAATTGGGTTACCGCGCGGATCGGGACTGCGGATGGCGCCGCCGTTGAGATAGACCATCAAGGCTTTGGCGAAACCCTGCCCCCATTCCTCCTCGGTCATTTCCACGCCGTCAGGCGTAAACCAGCCGATATCGCGCGCCT
>CALDSL010000427.1 GCA_937920255.1 uncultured Anaerolineaceae bacterium
GCAGGAAGGTGCTCTTGCCGCTCATGTTCGGCCCGGTGATCAGCCGCACAATTTCACCCGCCTCGAATACCGTGTCATTGGGCACAAAGCGCTGGCCGGTCAGCCCGCGTTCCACCACCGGGTGGCGCCCTTCGCGGATTTCCAAACGGTTGTCATCGCTCACCACCGGGCGGGTGTAGCCGCCCAGCGCGGCGGCCTCGGCCAGCGAAGCCAGCACGTCCAGCTCAGCCAGGCTGCGCGCGGTGTCCAGCAGACGCCGGCTGCTGCCCGCCAGCTGCGCGCACACCTGCCGGAACAGCCGCCCCTCGATCTCGCGGATGCGCTCCTCGGCGTTCAGCACCAGCGCTTCATATTCCTTCATTTCGGGCGTGATGTAGCGTTCGGCGTTGACCAGGGTCTGCTTGCGGATGTAATCGGCGGGAACGCCGGTGGTGTTGCTGTGGGTGATCTCGATGTAATAGCCAAAGACCTTGTTGTAGCCCACCTTGAGCGAGCGGATACCCGTGCGCTCGCGCTCCACGTTTTCCAGGTTGGCGATCCAGTCGCGCGCGTTCTGCGAGGCGGAGACGACATTGTCCAGCTCGGGTGAGAAACCGGGGCGGATGACGCCTGTGTTCTGCAAGGTTGCGGGCGGTTCGTCGCTGATGGCGGCTTCCAGCAGGGCGCGCTCTTCTTCGCAGGGCGAAAGGCGCGCCAGCACCGGCTCCAGCGCCGGGATCGGGTTGGAGAACAGATCGCGGATGGCTGGCAGCCCGTTGAGCGTGGCGCGCACCGCCACCAGCTCGCGCGGGTGGGCCGTTCCGGAAATCAGACGGTTGGTAGCCCGTTCCAGGTCGGCCAAGGGGTGCAGCGCGGCGCGCAGTTCAGCGCGCAACATGCCGTTTTCCAGAAAGAAGGCCACCCTGTCCAGACGGCGCTGGATGGCCTTTAAATCCAGCAGGGGTTTATTTACCCAGTGGCGCACAGTGCGCTTGCCCATGGCCGTTGTGGTGTGATCCAGCACGCTCAGAAGCGAGCCGTGCACATCCCCACCGCGGATCGTCTCCACCAATTCCAGGTTGCGCTGGGTGGCCGCGTCGAGGGTCATAAACTCGCTGGTGGCGTAGGTGGAAATACTGGTCAGCAGCTTGAGCGCCGCCGGCTGGGTTTCCTGCACATACTGCACCAGCCCACCCGCGGCGCGCACCGCCAGCGGCATTCCGCGCAGGCCAAACCCGTCCAGCGAAGCCACCTGAAGCTGGCGCTGGAGCGTATCGTGCGCGCGGCCGCTTTCAAAGCGCCAGGCCGGCCAGCGTGTGATATGCCCGTTCTGGCCGTTGAAATCCTCGGCGCTGTCCGGCACCAGCGTTTCCGCAGGATGCAGCCGGGTCAGCTCGGCGCGCAGGCGGTTCAGCACGTCTTCCCCGGTCAATTCGGTGGCGGCAAATTCGCCGGTGGTGATGTCCACATACGCCACGCCCACCTGGTTTTCGGCGAACACCAGCGCGGCCAGGTAATTGTTGCGGTCGCTGTCCAGCAGGCCCGGCTCCACCACCGTGCCGGGGGTCACCACACGCACCACTTCGCGCGGGAACAGGCCCTTCACCGGCTGTTCGCCCACCTGCTCGCAGATCGCCACGTGATAGCCGCGCTCGATCAGCCGCGCCAGGTAGTTCTCCACCGCGTGGTAGGGAATCCCGGCCATGGGGATGCGCGTGCCCTTGGCCACGCTGCGCGAGGTCAGGACAATATCCAGCTCGCGTGAAGTGGTTTCGGCGTCCTGGTCGAAGGTCTCGTAAAAATCGCCCAGGCGGAAGAACAGGATCGCATCCGGGTATTGGCGCTTGATATCCAGGTATTGCTGCCGGATGGGGGTGACGTCATCTTGCATGGCAGTTACGTGCTGGCCTTTCTACGCGATTTTTGTACCGCATTCGGTACAGAACTTGGTGCCCGGGGCTAGCCTGGCGCCGCACTCGGGGCAGAAGGTTTCTTTCTTGATTTTTGAACCACATTCCGGGCAGAACTTGGCTGCCGCGTCCAGTGGGGCGTGGCACTGCGGGCAGGCCGCGCTCTTGGTCTCTTTCCAGCTCCCCTTAATCTGGCGCAGATCTTCTTCCGAGGCCTCGGCATTCTCGATCACCGCTTCGCTGGCTTTGGCGGCCTGCGCGACGGTCATTTCAACATTCAGGTCGGGCGCGCAGTTCTTGCACAGCCCGCGGCGCTCGTTCCAGCACGTTTTGCGGCATACCCAGGATGAGCAGCTCGGGCATTGGGCAAAATGCGGCCGGATCTCCAGCACGGCATTCTGAAAGGCGTCATCGTGGTCTTTTTGCCAGCCGGATGAGCGCACGCGCTCCCCCAGATCGGCGGCCTGGCTGAACAGCCCGCCGAACAGGCTGCTGGCCGCGTCCAGCGCGCCGCTGATGTTACCGGTGACAGATGGTTGAAAACGGGTGCGAAAACCAGAGCCGCAGCGGTCACAGTGGAATTCGAATTGAAACCCGCGGTCGGTGGAGTGATCGCTGTAATTGCGGACGAATTCGATTGGGTCGCTCATGAAAGCCTCTTTGCAGTGGGGTGGTAGAACAATTATATCACCCGCACTGCCAGACAAGAAAACGAAACGCGATCGGTCGGATCGCGTTTCGTTCATCAAAGGTAATTCGTGTCTGGCCTTCAAGGATTACCCTTGCCAAGCTCGCGCAGCACCGAGATCACCTGCTCCGGTGATTCGATTTTGCTGATAAATCCATCCACCCCGGCCGTCTGCGCGCGGTCGCGTTCGTCAAAACATGAACCCAACACCACGATGCGCGATTTGCTTCCGCGATGAATATTCTTCAATTTTTCCGCCGGGGTCACGTTTCCAAGACCCGGCAGCGACCATTCCAATAAAACCAGGTCCGCGTCTTTGAGATTGCCGCAGGCCTGCAGTCCTTTTAAATCCGCTACCTCGGCGATCACCGACCAGGAGGCATCAATATTTTCCAAAAGCAGACGCAATGCCGAGCGGACTTCTGCGTGGCGGTCTGCGATCACAATTTGCATCAACGGTCCAACCATCCTTTCCATGATGAAAATATGATAATCGATGTCTTATATTTTTCCCATCTTCCCATGGGCAGACTGGTGACTGGCCAGGCTGATAGACTTGCACTGGTCAAGCGACCAGTGCGCGGGCCGCTTTCTTGCACCTGTACTATAATGATGCGAATGATGAATGCGGGAGAAAGCATGAACGAAGAAATGCCTGCTCGCCATCCAATTTTGGAAGGGATCGAATTGGGGATCGGCACCTGGGCCTGGGGCGACCGGTTTTACTGGGGCTACGGGCGCGGGTATTCAGACCAGGATTTGCGCGCAGCCTTTGAGCGCTGCCTGGAAGCCGGCGTGCGGCTGTTCGACACCGCCGAATCGTACGGGCAGGGGCGGTCGGAAACGCTGCTGGGCCAGTTCTTGCGCGAGGCCGGGTCAGATGCGGCCGTGGCCAGCAAGTTCATGCCATACCCTTGGCGGCTGCGCCGCGGCGCGCTTCTGCGGGCGCTTCGTGGAAGCTTGAAGCGGTTGGGGAAGGATCAGGTGGATCTTTATCAGATTCACTGGCCGCTGCCTCCACGGACGGTCGAATCGTGGATGGAAGCCATGGCGGAAGCGCACCAGAACGGCATGATCCGCGCGGTGGGCGTTTCGAACTATGACCGCGAGCAAATGCAGCGCGCCTACGATGCGCTGGCCCACAGCGGTATCGCGCTGGCCTCCAACCAGGTGGAATACAGCCTGATCAACCGTAAAATTGAAAAGAATGGCTTGCTTCAGCATTGCCAGGATTTGGGCGTAACCTGTATTGCGTATAGCCCTATCGGGATGGGGTTGCTGTCGGGCAAGTACACGCCGGAAAACCCGCCCAAAGGGCTGCGTGGCGGCAAGTACAGCGCCAGTTTCCTGGCGTCGATCCAGCCACTGACCCAGACTCTGGCGAAGATCGGCAACGAACAAGGCAAATCCGCCGCGCAGGTGGCCATCAACTGGACCATCTGCAAGGGCTCACTGCCGATCCCGGGCGTGAAAAATGCCGGGCAGGTGGACCAAAATACGGGCGCGGCCGGCTGGCGGTTGACCGCCGATGAAATCGATTTACTGGATGAACTGAGCGAGCGCGTCGAACGAAATCAGGCCGGTTCTCGAAAAGCCTGACGAACCGCGCAACTTTTTCTACGACGTTGCGTATATGGATTAAGAAATTGACACGAGAAAGGTGAACGATGAACAATCGCAATGCTTTACGAAGATCGCGCAGCGACCGGGTTATTGCCGGCGTATGCGGTGGGTTGGGAAACTTTTTTGGTATCAGCGCGACCTGGTTCCGCCTGGGGTTCTTGATCGCTTTCCTGCCCGGCGGCGTGCCCGGCATTCTGCTGTACGTTCTGTTCTGGTTGATCATGCCGTCTGAATAATCAACAAGACGTCATTGAACACACATCCCGCGGATCCCCTGTCCGCGGGATGTTGTTTTTTGTCTACTGCCCGGTGATCTTTTTTTCCAGGCGCTGGATGAAACGCGCTGTGTCGATGATGAAACGCTCGTGCTCGCCCTCGGCCACCTTTTCGACCGCGTCCCAGGCCTCGACATGGAAACGCAACCGCCGGCCGTCGACTTCGAGCAGCTCGGCTTTAGCGTTCACTTCCATGCCCACCGGAGTTGCTGCCAGGTGACGGATATTCACCAGCGTGCCGACCGTCGTCTGCCCTTCTTCCAGGTGCGGCAAAACCGTCTGGTGTGATGCGCCTTCCATCCAACCGATCACGCGCGGCGTGCTTAGCACGCTCGGCAGCGTGCCGCTGCCCGCGGCCGCGGCCGTGTCCGATTCCTGCACAATATGCTTGATCTCGTTTTTCATCCCTGCGGTAATTGGCATCCATCACCCTCCTGCATTTGATGGTTACCATTTTATCACAGGCAACAGAGGGCCTCTGGTTTAAGCGCCGGGAGTATAATCAATACATCGCTGTTCTGTTTCTGAACAGCATTCCCAATTTGCCACAATTGACCAACACCGGGATACCATCACTATGAAACTTGCCTGCACAGTCGCTCTTCTGATTGTCGTGCTGTCT
>CALDSL010000428.1 GCA_937920255.1 uncultured Anaerolineaceae bacterium
AACGCGCCGCTGTCATCAAACAGCGGTTCGGAAAAGGCAAACACCGGCAGGTTATAACTGGGTGAAATATATACGTCAGAACTGGACTGCAGCGTGCTGGCCGTGGCTGTAAAGATCTGGTACTCGCGCAACGGCGGGCTACCACGGCCATCGCTGCGGGCAATCAGCTCGCCTTCCCTTGAGAATACCGAAAACGCCAGCACATCCGGGTAGGCGTTCGCGTATCGAACCAACCTTTCCACCAAGACTGCGTGATCCATGTCTAACAGGCCCGGCTCTTTCGATAAGGTGTGGAGGGAGGCACGGTGAGAATCGATGTACACATCAATCGTTTCCGCCAGGACAGAAGCTTCCTGCTGCTGCTGTTGCAGCACAGTGGCGGTCAGCGTGCGCTCCTCGCTTTTGCTCACCAGCGTGATGGTGATCACCAGCGGCGTGGCCATAGTAAGGATCAGCAGCAGGGTCAGGCGCGTATACAGCAGTGAGGGGTTATTGAACCAGCGGGTCACGTGATACGACCAGGGCATGAACAAGGTTAGCAGGCCAAAACCGCCGTAAAATAAGCGCCCGGGCCAGATGTTATAGCGCAGCGGCACCGTGGCAAAAAAGGCAATGAAGATCAGCCCGGTCCAAAGATACGCCACTTTTTCCAGGCGCCCTGACCGATTCGGCCGGATCTGAATGGCGAACAGCAACAAACTGGCGGAAAGCGCCAGTAATCCAACATAGCGCATTTGCGGCCGGACAAGATTGAAACGGTTATGTTCGAATGACTCCGGCGTAAACAGAAATATCAACGCGGTAATGAATGCGATCAGCCCCATGAACAAAGCAAACAGGTTGATTGCGCGCCTGGAATCCGTTTCTGCCAATCCGCGTTGATGTTGTGACTCAGCGACTAAAAAAATCAGGAAGAAAATTCCGAGCAGCGTGTAGTTACCCACCCAGATCCAAAAACCGGTGCTGGCAAAGCCTGCCGCCAGCAGCAGCATCGCCAGGCTGGCGAGTGAATACACACCGACTTCGAACCAACGCGGAACCTGGAACAGGTTGGCGATTAGTACCGTGCCGCCTACCAGTATGAACCCGATGCCCCACAGATCCATGGCGCCATGCATGACCGCATATTCGGGCGTGTAGAATTGATAGGGATTTACCAGGATCAGCGATCCGATACCCATCAGGAAACTTGCAAACGCCAGGCGCGTACTGGTAACTTTTGTAAAAGCCATCATGATCTGGTCGCCTGTTGGCAGGCCAACCCTATGGAATTACGCTAATGGTGAGGCGATACCGGTACTTCTACAGCCTTCATTGTGTCATACTTCACGGGTTATGTCTACACGGAGAAGCGGAAGGATTCCAAAACCGCGGACTTTGAGCCTCGGTTTTTGTTGTGTTAGCCTTGTTGCACAGCTTTTTCGATCACGTCACAGGCCTGTTCAACCAAAGCGCGGTTGGCCTGGGTGCCCATGTGACCGATGCGGAAAACTTTGTTCGCCAGCGGTCCATAGTTGCCGCCCACCACCAGCCCCTGGCGGCGGAAACGCGCATCCAATTCAGCCCAGGGGATGCCCTCCGGCACGTTGACGGCGGTGAGGGTGGGGGACTGCACGGCGCTGGCGGCGGGGTAGAGCGTGAGGCCAATGCGCGCCAGCCGCGCGCGGCAGTAAGCGGCTACATCGGCATGGCGCTTGAAGCTGTTTTCCAGCCCTTCGCGGACGATGGCCTCGGTGGCGGCAAACAGCGCCGCGGTGCCGTGCCAGTAGGGCGTGTAAGGGAAGGCGCCGCTTTCACCCACGCCGTGAAAGGCTTTGAGCGCATCATAACCGGGATAGTTAACCTGCTCGATGATTTCCCACGCGCGCGGGCTGACCGAAAGGAACGACATGGCGGCCGGCGCGGAAACGACTTTTTGCGCGCCGCCCAGGCACAAGTCGATCTTCCATTGGTCGGTGAGCAGGGGCGTGCCGCCCGCGCTGCTGACGGCATCCACGTACAGCAGCGGCACGGCGTAGGTTTCTTTCAGTTCGCCCAAGCGCTGCAGCGGGTTGAGCGTGCCGGATGGGGTTTCACAGTGCACCACGGTGATCATCTTGGGGCGAAATTCGGCGATGCCGCGCTCGACCGCCTGCCAGTCGGTAATGGTCTGGTTGTAGGGGATATCGACGGTGCGCACCGAGGCGCCGATGGAACGCGCCATATCGGCGATGCCAAACCCAAACATGCCGCTGGCCACGGCCAGCACGCGATCGCCGGGTTGCAGCGTGCTCTTTAGGGCGCTCCACAGCGCCAGCATGCCCTCGCCGGTCATAATCACCATTTCGTTGCTGGTGGCGTAGATTTCCTGCAAGTTCAACTGCGTGCGCTGGTAGAGGTCAGCGTAATCGCGTTCGATATCGCCCGAACCGTAGTTGGTGAGGTATGCCTGCAATACGGGTTCGGAGACTTTTACCGGGCCGGGAACCATGGGGATGGGGTAAGTTTCCATGGGCAGATGCTTCCTTTGGGTTGGAGATTGGAATCAGAAACAGGTCAAGCGCGATGTCTTGCGAAAACTATTTTAAGCCAAAGGTGGCCTGTAGAACAAGGGCCAGTTCAAGGGGAAATCAATAGACCGGTTATTGGTGAAGAAAAAACAAAACGGGCGCGCCTGGTGGACGCGCCCGATGGTGGAACATTTCTTGTGTCAGGAGGCTACGCTGCCGCTGTCCAACTCATAGGGGGTTGCGGGGCGAAGGTTGATGATGGTGGCATCGAATTTCAAATCCTTGCCGGCCAGCGGGTGGTTCATATCGATGATGATTTTCTCGGGGCCAATGCCCACCACGGTGCCGTTGATGATGCGATTCGACGTGTCCTGGATCTGCAGGTGGTTGCCCAGTTTGAAAACATAACCGCTGGGAAGATGCGCGCGGTCGAGGTCGACCGTCAGGTCCGGGTCATAATCGCCAAAGGCCTCTTCGGCGGGGATGACCACCGTGCGGTGCTCGCCGACGCGCATGCCTTCCAAACGCACTTCCAGCGCAGGAAGGATCTGCTGGCGCCCGTGAATAAACTCCAGCGGGGGAGCGCCGATGGTCGAATCGACGACATCATCGTTGACGGTTAGAACATACGACAGGCTGACAACGACATCATTGCGAACCACGTATGGATTATTGTTCATCATAACAATTCTCTCCAATCCCGGCCGGTTGGCCGATCGGTGCACCAGTCATGGTTGGATTATAGCAATCCACTTTTTGGTTGTGAACGTGGGGCTTTCCGCTCGGGGAGCGGGGAAATTCCCTCTAGCGTTGTGGGGAAATGGGTGTCCGCCGGAGCGGGGATTTCAACGCACGAGATCAACCGCACGCGATGGCTGCGCCCGCAAAGCGAGACCAGATTTTTGTGCTATGATGGAGGCGCAAGCGATTTTTGATCATTGAGGGATTCCCATGGAGAAACGTCGCGTTCTGATCTTTCTATTGTTCGCGTTTGGTATCGCCGGCGCGGTCGCGCTGGTGATTGCCTTCACCGGCGGGTTGATAAATAGCCCGCCTCTGTCGCCCAATTCGCCGCTGACCCTGGCGGTGGTGCTGCTGGCCACGATTTACATGTGGGCGCCGGCGCTGGCCAACCTGCTCACCCGGCTGATGACCGGCGAAGGCTTTGTGAATATGTGGCTGCGGCCCAATTTCCGGCGCGGCTGGCCGTACTGGCTGGCGGCGTGGTTTTTGCCGGGCATTTTGACGCTGCTGGGCGCGGCGGTGTACTTTGTGCTGTTCCCCCAGCACTTCGACCGCGAAATGAACGCGGTGATCCTGTCGATGCCGGCGGGCGCAAACATGGGGCTGTGGACGTTCTTTGGCATCATGACCCTGCAGGCGATGGTGATCGCGCCGCTGATCAACAGTTTCGCCACGTTTGGCGAAGAGTTCGGCTGGCGGGGATACCTGCTGCAGAAGCTGCTGC
>CALDSL010000429.1 GCA_937920255.1 uncultured Anaerolineaceae bacterium
TTTCGTCGCCCACGTCGGGCACGGCGTTGAGCAGCTCGGTGGCCTGCTCGAAGAACGACACGGCCACATCGTTCGCATGGCGCACCGCGGCGCGCTCGCCGGCGATGACCAGATAATGCAGCGCCTGATCGTATATTTCGGCTTTGCGAAAGTGGTAGGCCAGGTCTTCGGCGTGTTCTTCTTCACTGCCGCGCCACTGGTTGAGCAGCGCCAGGGCGGTGCGCTCGTGCAGGATGCGCCGCTGAGCGCGCAGCACCGAGTTGTAGACGATGACTTCAATCAGCGGGTGGCTGAACTCCCAGTAACCTTCATCGGTGGGCGTGAGCATTCCGCTGGTTTGCAGTTGCGCCAGGATGATCAGGTTATCGTCGCGCTCCGACACCTGGTTCAGCAGCGCCGTGTTGAAGCGGTTGCCGATCACCGACGCGATTTGCAGCAGGTGGCGGGAGGGAATATCCAGCGAATCGACGCGCGCGCGGATGAGGCTTTCCAGCGAGGCCGGGATCACCAGTTCATCCGTCTGCAGCGCCTGGTTGGAGATCAGCTTTCCGCGCACCGGGCGCAGATAGTCTTTCTCAATCAGCAGGCGCACAAATTCTTCGATGAAGTACGGATTGCCGCCGCTCTGCTGGACGATCAGCGAGACGAAGGAGTCGGGCAGGGCTGCCGATGCCAGCAGTTCATCCAGCAACTGGCGGCATTCGCTGATGGTGAGCGGATGAATCGCCAGGTGAATGTACTGCTCGGGGTGCATAATGCGCGTGCGCGCCAGAACCGGTTCAAACGGGCTGATTTCTTTCTGGCGCTGCGCGCAGACAAACAGCGCTGGCTGCGAGACCACCATGTGCGACAGATACAGCAGCAGGTCGGCCGAGATCGAGTCGATCCACTGCAGATCGTCCAGGATCAAAACCAGCGGTTGTTTCGCGGCCAGCAGGCTGAATATCCGGTGGATGGCAACGAATGTCTGCCGGCGCAGTTGTTCCGGCTCCATGGCGTTGATGCGTTCGCCCTGCGCGCCGCTGGGCTGCACGCCCAGCAGAAGCTGGATGAACGGGCGCGTCTCCGCCAGTTCGGGCGGCCAGGCCAGCAGTTTCTGGTTGATGTGCTCGCTGATCTGGTTGGGCGTGAAATTATATTGAATGTCAAAAACCTGCATCAGCAGGTCGGAAAACAGAGAGAACGAATATTCCGAGCGGCGCGGCGAGCACACCCCGCCCAGCACCAGCGCCCGGTATTGGCTGACTTGCTTGGTGAATTCGCGCATCAGCCGGCTCTTGCCAATCCCGGCTTCACCCTCGATCCAGATAATCCCGCCCGTGGCGCCCGATAACACCTGGCTCATGCGCATCATCGCGTCCAGTTCTTTGTCGCGGCCGATAAAGGGCGTCTTGAGGCCGATGAGACCGCGCACCGGCAAAATTTGCTCGCGCAGCCCCTCAAACTGGAACACGCTGTTATCGCTGAAGTTACTGAGTGCGTCCGCCGGGACGGGAGTATATTCGAAGCGAAATGCGGTTTGGGTGTAGACGGGCTGGGTAGCCCACACCCGGCCGGGGGGCGCGGCTTCAGCAAGCATGTGCGCGAGCTGCACCGGTTCGCCCGCGGCCAGTAGTTCGCCTGACTGCTCCATATCAACCTTGCCGGCCACGATTTTTCCGGCAGCCGCGCCAAGATGGATATCCACCGGCAGATCGGTTTGGGCGGTCAGCTCATTGTAAAAATTGATGATCTGCATCATGGTTTCCACCGCCCGCTCGGAGTCATCTTCGTGGGCGACCGGAGCGCCAAAGATGGCGGTGATTTCATCCGGGTGGCGCAACACCTGACCGCCGTTTTCCTGAACCAGTTCGGTGAGAAACGGGATGAGGAAGCTGACGGTTTCAAAAATGAGCTCTTCTTCGACCCCGGGTTTCGATTTGAGCACCGCTGAAAAGACCGTGGCCAGATACCACTCGCCCTCGGGCAGCCGCAGACGGGCGCGCAGTGTGCTCATCTGGTTTTCGATCTCGATGCCATGCTGCTGGTGCCGGCTGCCGTTCACCTGGGAAGGCAGCAGCGCGCGCGCATTTTTGGCTAGTTGGAGGTGATTCCTGGCGCCCAGTTGTTCAAACACGTTGATGGCCGCATCCAGGAAGGCTTCCGCGCGCTGAAGCTTGGACAGGCGCTGCGCCGGATCGATCTGGCCCATGGCCTGATACAGCAGCCCCATCTGGTAGCGCGCTTTGGCCTCGCTGAAACGGTCATTCAACTGGTGCGCTAATGCGATGGCATTATTCAAATACGCTTCGGACTGTTCGTATTCTCCGGTCTTCACGCAAATTGCGCCGAGAACACGGAAGCCGTCCATTTGTTTTTCCGGAATTCCGCTGCGCTGAGCGATGGCCAGTGTCTGTTCCGCGGAGATTTTTGCAGCTTCGTAATTTTGGTCATGGTATTCGATCAGCGCCTGGAGGTGGTGGTACTGCGCCACGCGCTCGTTACTTTTATCCAGCGATTCAAATAAGGCATCGGCCTTCTGCAGGTGCAGGCGCGCCTGGTTAATGTTGCCTTCGATCACCGCCAGGCGGCACAAGCCAAACTCGGCGTGGATGAGCGGGATGTTCAGCCCCAACCGCCGGCTGATTTCACGGCTGGTTTCCAGATTTGCCCGCGCCTGCTGCAACTGCCCCAAATCGATCAACACCTCGCCCAGGTTCTCGAGGTTAATCGGCCGTTCCGGGTCATCACCATATTCCTGCCGCAGCCGGTCAGCTTGTTCCAGGTAATCAACCGCCTGCGCCCACTTCTCGGTAGAGTAATGCAAAATGCCCAGGTTGGCCAGAGAATTGGCCATGCCCCAGTGGTAATGCAGGTTCCTGTACACTTCCAGGCTGTGCTCCACGCTCTCAATCGCATCGGTAAAGCGCGAACGCGTCCAGTAGATACCGCCCATGGTGTTGTACAGCGACGCCAGGGTAATCGGGTCTTCGGTTTCGGAGGTGGGCGTGTCCAGCAAGGCCAGATCCACCAGGTTGTAGGCCTCATCCAGATTGCGCTGCCGGAAGTAGACCCACGCCAGGCGGTCGAGCACGTGGCGCCAGATCACGGGGTAGGTCTTGCGGCCGGTCTCCCCCAGCATCTCCTTCCCCTGGGTCAGAAGCTGGACGGCGTAGTCCAGGTCACCTTCACGCGCGCGGATATCGGCCAGCTCGCACAATGCCTCGATCTGGTTTTGGAACTGCTGCTGGTCGCTGGCAGCCTGCCCTTCGTGGCTGCGCGGGATGCGGCCGACGATGCCCTGCAGCAACCGCGATGCCTCTTCCAGCTCGCCGGTAAACTTGAGCGCCTTGGCCAGCCCAATCTGGGCTTTTTCCTTCTGGCGCAGATCCTCCTCGGGCAGTGTTTCCATCAGCGATAGCGCCTTGCGGTAAAGATGCGCTACCGTGTCATTGGCGAAGTGCTGGTAGGCCTTTTCGGCGGCGGCAAAGAAATGCGGGATGGCGCTGGCAGGCTTGACGCCCTCCGAAAGATGAAAGGCAAGTACCTGGTTGCGCTCGCCGGGCAGCCAGTAATCGCCGGTTTCGATGGCGTACGCCACTTTGGTGTGCAACTTTTGCAGATCGCGCTTAAGCAGCGTCTTGTAGATCGTTTCCGAAAGCAGCGGGTGCTTGAAGATGTACCCGTTGTCAACGTCGAACTGGGTGTGGATCAGGAAATCCCGCGATTCAAGCTCGTCCAGGCTGCCCGCCAGGTTGGCGTCATCCTCGCCAACCACCGCCTGAAGCAGGCGGAAGGAAAACATATCGCCCAGCACAGAGGCGCGCAGCAAAACGCCTTTGAGTGCGTCGGGCAGGTGGTCAAACCGCGCCAGGATGATATCGCTCAGGGTGCCGGGAACCTCATCGATCAACCGGGTCGCATCGGCCGTGATCTGCCAGGTTCCGTTGTTGTTGACCAATCCGCCGTGATCCATCAGGATGCGCACCAGTTCTTCGGTGTAATACGGGTTACCGCCGGCGCGCGCGATGATCAGGTTCTTCAGTTCCCGGGCGGGTTTGGTGTCTTCCACCACCAGTTGGTCGACGAGCAGGTGCGCGTCCGATTCGGTCAGCGGTTGGATGAAGAGATCGTGCGGTTTTTGGGTGTGCTTGTCGGCCGCGGCGCGGATGGCCTTGGCGAATGCGTACCGCTCAAAATCGCGCGCTACCATCACCAGCATCAGTGCGGTATTTTCCAGTGATTGGCACAGATACTCCAAAAACTGGGCGGATGGCTGGTCAACCCAATGCAGATCGTCAAATACCAGCACCAGCGGTGTTTTTCGGGCCTGGGCGATGAAGAACATGCGCAGGGCAAAATGCGTCTGCCGTTGCAGCATGGATGGGTCCAGCAGCTTGATGCGCACTTCCAGCACCGGGTCGGAATGCAGGATGCCCAAGACGTGCATCAGGTACGGGAGAATATCGCTGCGGTCCAGGTCAAACTGCTCGAGATACTGGCGCAGGATTTTTCTCTGCTCGTGGATTGGGTCGAGTTCGTTGATGCCAAGGATGTTGCGCAGCACGTCGCCCACCACGCGGTAAGGCATGATGCGCATATACAGCGCGCAGGTTCCCTGCACCATGGTTACCCGGTAGGTGGAAAGCAGGTTGCGGAATTCGACCATCAGCCTGGATTTGCCGATGCCCGCTTCGCCGCTGCAAAAAGCGATTTCACTGGCGTTGTTCTCTGCCGAGCGGGTGAAGATCGAAACCAGCCGGTCGAGATGTTCCCGCCGGCCGATCATGGGCACCTGCAAACCGGGCAGCCCGCGTACCTGGCCTGGTATTTCGCGGATGCGCAGCGGTTCGTAGACGATGGCGGGTTCGGCCACGCCCTCCAGCCCCAGCGGCGGCAGGCTGGCGTAATCGATGATCGGCCGGGTGCGCTGGTAGGTGCTAAAGCTGACCAGAATCTTCCCCGGCGCGGCGTTCTTCTGCAGGTGCGCGGCCAGGTGAACCTTATCGCCGATGACGGTGTACTCGAGATGCTGCTGGCCGGTCATCACGCCGGCAATGACCGCGCCGGTGTTAATGCCAATTTGCAGCCGGAACACACGGCCGTACGTCTGCGCCAGATGGTCGTGCCTCTGCTCCATGGCATACATCATTTCCAGGGCGGCGCGCACCGCGCGTTCGGGGTCATTCTCATGGTTGAGCGGCAGCCCAAACAAGGCCACCAGGCCGTTGCCGCTGTATTTGTCGATCGTGCCTTCGTACTTGTAGATAATATCAGCCAGAAGATGGATGATTTCATCCACTGCCAGGTACATCGTTTCGCCGTCCAGCTCCAGAGCCAGCGTGGCCGCGTTGGCGATTTCCACAATCAAAACCGTCACCTCACGCCGCTGACCGTACAGATCGCGGGTGCTCTGCATGAACTTGTTGACCAGCGAGGACGGCATTTTGGCCTGCAGATCGCGCAGCATGCGTTCCTGCATATTCTCATTGGAAGCGGGAGCAGCCGGCTGCTGCTTGGCCGGCGCGCTCGAGGCTTCCAGTGGCGCGCCGCATTTACCGCAAAAGCGGTCGGTAAAGGGAACTTCAGCGCCGCACTTGGGGCATTTGCGCTTGAGTGTCGAAGCACAATTTAAGCAGATGTGCGTATTTTCAGAATTTTGAAAGCCGCATTGCGGGCATTCGTTCATCAGTGCATCCTCAGAGTTGTGTTTGCTACGCAATAAAAACCTGATTGCGCCCACCGGCTTTGGCGCTGTACAGGCCGCGATCCGCCGCGTCGCTTAACGTTTCGGCATGCTGATACTTGGGGAAAGTGGATATGCCGCAGCTAAATGTAAGGTAGAGCGGGCGGGTGTAGTCAGGGTAAAACTCAATTTCCGAGAAGTGCTTGCGGATCTCGTCCATGATCTTGAAGGCTTCGTCTTCATCGCAGTCGATCAGCAGGGCCACCAGTTCGTCGCCGCCGTAGCGCCCGACGATATCGAAGTTGCGCAGGCGCTGTTTCAGCAGCCGCGAAAGACCCTTCAGCACGCTGTCGCCGGCGGAGTGTCCGTACATATCATTCACTGACTTAAAGTGGTCGATGTCCAGCATGGCCAGCGCCAGCTTTGTGTTCTGGCGTTTGCTGCGCAGAACTTCTTGCGCCAGCACGCTGCGGAACGCCGTGTGGTTGAGCAGGCTGGTGAGGCTGTCGCGTACCATAAAGGAGCGCAGGATGCGCGAGCGTTCCAGCCGGCTGCGCACCACCGCTTTCAGATGCGCGGCCTTGATCGGTTTGATCAGCAGATCATCGCCGCCCAAATCCAGCGCCTCGATGCGCTTACTAAAATCATCTTCCGACGAGAGGAAGATGATGGGGATGCTGACAAATTCATCTATCTGTCGAATCACGCGCGCCAGGTCGGCGGTGTTAATGTCGGCCATGAAGGTGTCCATCAGGATCAGGTCCGGATGGAAATCCCGCACCAGGTCGAGCACATTGCTCGACCGCGTGGCGATTTGCGCGTCCATGCCGGCCATTTTCAGCACCATCTGGTAATAGCTCGCCACAGTAAACTGGTCTTCGACAATCAAGACGCGGGAAGGCTGCGGCGTAGAGATGGTGCGGTTGACCGAATCGAGGGTGTCGATCAGGCTGACGATATCCACCGGGCGGGTGAAGAAAGCCGTACCTCCGGCGCGCAGGGATTTCATGCGCACATCCTGATTGTCCACATCCGAGATGAACACCAAAGCGCGGGACTCAAGCTGGAGACTGCCAACCAGGTCGAAAAAGGCGCTGCCATCATGCTCGCTGCCAGCCGGGATGTCGATCAGAATGGCAACCGAATGGCTATCAGCCAGGTTGCCGTTGACTTTGCTGATATCGCGGATGTGCTGGATGGTGTAACCAAAATGGGTGATCTGCTGGGAGATATACGAAGCAAAATCGTAATCCCGCGAAATCAGGTATACCAGCCGATCAAATGGCTGTCCCTGCTGATAGGAGGTTACACCCCGCATTCTCTCCAAATGATTAATTTTCCCCGTGCAGTTTATGTGATGCTGTTATTGTAATGGAAATGGTTTTTGTTCGTTCCATCCAATCCTGTTCTCTAACAGAACTGTAAAGCCCTTGAAGGTTGTACTAGGGAAAGTTCTATGGGAAGTGGGGTTTTCCCGTCTTGTCTCGCGACTGCTGACTTTTTAGACTCAATGCTACGTGGGGCCATTCCTGTTTAAGCTTACGAACCCGCGCAAACAATTGCTGATTGAAACGATGTGAAAGGAAAGATGATGAAAAAGATTTCAACCAAAACCCACGGGATGATCGACTATGGCCATGCAATTGGCCTGCTGGCGCTCCCCCGTATTTTGCGCCTGGATCCCTTTATCACCAAGATGCTGACCGGTTCGGCTCTGCTGACCGCGGCCTACAGTCTGTTCACCAATTACGAGATGGGCTTGTTCAAAGTGCTGCCAATGAAAGCGCACCTCGGCCTGGATGCAGCGCAGAGCGCGGCTCTGGCAGCCGCGCCGATCGCGTTTGCGGAAAACAAGAAGTCGGCCCTGCCGATTCTGATGGGTCTCAGCCTGGTCGAGGCCATCATCGTGGCCAACACCGAGCGCCGTCCCAAGCGCAAGTTCCTGTGGTTCCGCTATTAGATCACAGAAAATCCCCTCCTGGAAATCGGGAGGGGATTTTTGAAGGATCAAGAGAAAAACGCATCACGAATGGAACGATTACTCCGAATAATACGAATGTTTTCAATATATTTTCATTTCTTTATTCGTCCCATTCGGCTTTTATTCGGCTCTCATTCGTGATGTGTTTTTTCTTTATTCGTGATGTTTTTCCCTCCTTCGCCCCATAAAAACTCCCGCGAGATTTTGTTTATAATCAACTGCATATGAAGCATGCAATGCCCCCCGCAGGGAAAAACGTTGTGGTCATCAGCCGCGCCCGCGAATTGGATTACACTCATGATTTCGCGTCGCTGCCGCCGGAATACGGTACGCCCGCTTATGAGCAGCGCGCGGACGTGCGCGCCATCCGCGATGTGGTCTGGGAGAATCTGGCGCAGTTGGACGCGGAAATCCATTTCGGCGAGCGCATCCGCGGGCGAAAAATATTGATCAAGCCGAACCTGGTGACGGTGTTCCACGACCTGGGGATGCAGCGGCGCGATTTTCCCGAGACCACCGACCCGCGCGTGATCGACGCGGTGGTGCTCTACCTGCAGCAGTTCACCGCCGATATCCACATCGTCGAATCATCCGGGCGCGGCATGCCCACCTGGGCTTCTTTCCGCATCGCGGGGCTGGACCGGCTGGCGCGCGTGCGCAAGGTGAGGCTGGTGGCGCTGGAAGAACAGCCGGCCGACCGCTACCTGCTGCCGCGCGCGCGGGTGATGCGCGAAGTCGTGATCCCGCGTGTATTTAGCCAGGTGGTGCGCGGCGAGACGTTCTACATCTCGATGCCCAAGATGAAGACCAACCTGTACACCGGCGTGACGCTAGGCTTCAAGAACGCGATGGGCGTGTTGACCTATAATCTGCGCCAGCGCAACCACAACTATGACCTCGATCAGAAACTGGTTGATCTGCTTCACCTCCTCCAGGCTGATCTGACCATCATCGACGGTATCGTCGGTGGGGAAGGCAACTGCCCCGCGCCGGTCGAGCCGGTGCATAGCCGGGTGATCGTCAGCGGCAATCACTGCGTGGAGACCGACCGCGCCGCCACGCGGTTGATGGGCTTCGACCCACGAGAGATTCCACTGTTGCGCATAGCCGATGAAAATGGCTTTTGCGACCCTCAAGTGCAGATTTTTGGCGATCAGCGCGCCACGCCCTTCCGTCCGGCCGATCCTTCCCTGCTGGGCGAATGGATGCATCGCAATTACCCCAACGTCACCGTTCTGGTGGGGCACAGCCTCAACGGCGCCCCCGCGCCGGACGAAAACGGGCGGTTGCGGCCGGAGCAGCTGTGCCAGATGGAAGGCGTCTGCCGCGGCGGCTGTTTGGCCACCACCCGCTACGGGTTCGACATGCTGTATTACGAAGGTAAACCGCGCGATTTTTCGCTGACCGTGATCATCGGCGCGGGCGCCAACCATAACGGCCAGCCGCTTTACTACGACGCGCAGGGCAAAGCCTCCACGCCGTCACAGATCGCCGCGCTGCCGGGGAAGAAATTGGCGGTTGGTTCCTGCGCGCGCGGGCTGAAGGGGATCGTTAACGCGCACGTAGACGGGTGCATGCCATTTCCCAATTCGCCGCATATGCTACTGCATCAACTGAGCGGCACGGCCTGCGCCGTGGTTTCCCCGCGCAACAGGTTTCTCCTGCCGGCGTTGTTTGCCACCCTGCGCATGTGCGAGCGGCGCAAAGCGCTGCTGCGCGCCGGCCAGCGCATCGACGTGCCACCGGTCAGCGAGGACAGGCAGTACGAGCCGCGCGCTTTCACTCCCGAAGAACAGCACAGGGATTGGATCTACGAGCAGTTTGAGCCGCTCACGTCGCAGGAGATCAAATCGCTGTGCCGCGCGGAGAACCGCAGCATCCTGGCTACATTTTGGCCGTGAGATTGGCTTGACAAGGCCGCAATGG
Organism: uncultured Anaerolineaceae bacterium; assembly: GCA_937920255.1. GTDB lineage: Bacteria > Chloroflexota > Anaerolineae > Anaerolineales > Anaerolineaceae > CALDSL01. Next base: position 9,573 of record CALDSL010000429.1, read on the forward strand.
GGGTGTATTATCACCAATAGTTGAGCAATCGTGCAACTATTGGAGTGGCTGAATGCAAAAAACCATCCTGACTACCCTGGACGAACAAACGGCCATGCGCATGGCCGTCCTATTTGATTCGCTCAGCGACCCGACCCGGCTGCGGATTTTAGCCGCGCTGATGGACGGCGAAGTAAACGTGGGCGACCTGGTACAGCTTGTGGGTTTGTCAAAATCCGCGGTGTCGCATCAACTGCGCGGCCTGCGTGATAAGCGCGTCATCCGCGCGCGTAAGCAGGGGCGGCAGGTATTCATCGCGTTGGACGATGAGCATATTGTCGAACTCTTCCAACGCGGTCTCGATCATGTTTGCCATGAATAAATCTTTGTTAAAGAGGACACCTGTATGACCGAAAAAGTCGTTGAAATTGCGATCCCCCTGCTGATGCCCGAGCAGGACCGTTGCGAACACTGCATCGGCCAGTTGCTCGAGCGTTTGCAGGCGCATCGAGGCATCATTCAAGCGCATTTGCATCACGATCACGAACCGGTCGACTTATGTATCCACTATGATCCCAATCTGGTGTCGCTGGCAGCCGTCCAGCGTATCGCGGAGATAACCGGCGCGGAACTGCGCAACGGGTACGAGCATGAAGAGATCCCCTTTGTGGGTTTGAATTCCGCGGACGCCGCCGTTACCCTGACCCAGGAATTGGAAGACCTGGAAGGGATGTTGCACGCCAGCGTCAGCTATGCCGCCGGGTTGACCTTTGTGGCTTACGATAAAAAAGTGCTCGGCCTGGAGCAGATCAAGCAGACCATGCAGCGCTACGGCGCGCGCCTCATCGCTCCCACCGCTCCAGAGGCTTTGGGCGAACCGGAAGAAGCGCAGGATCATGCCAGGATCCCCTATTTTCTGCCCCAGTGGATCCAGGAACGCTTCGAACTGATCCTCGTAGCGGTGGGGGGTCTCTTCCTGCTGGCCGGTTGGGTGGGGGAACAGTTTCTTGGTATGCCTGCTACTGTATCTCTGGTCCTGTTTCTACTTTCTTACGCTGCCAGCGGTTATGATACCGCGCACCATGCTCTTCCGGGGCTGCTGCGCGGCAAGTTCGACACCGATACCCTGATGCTGGCGGCAGCCATTGGCGCGGGGATCCTGGGCGAGTGGGCTGAAGGCGCGTTCCTGTTGTTCTTGTTCGGCGTGGGCCATGCCGGCGAGCATTACGCCCTCGACCGCGCGCGCAACGCAATCAACGCGCTGGGCGAGTTGATGCCTAAAACTGCCCGCGTGCGGCGCGGTGATCAAATCATCGAAACACCGGTTGACCGGCTTGCCCTCGACGATGTGGTTGTGGTGCGGCCCGGCGATCGCATTCCGGTGGACGGCGTGGTAACCCGGGGCTCCAGCGCGGTAGATCAAAGCCCGATCACCGGCGAGTCGGTTCCGGTGCAGAAGAATAAACAGGATGAGGTGTTTGCCGGGACGATCAATCAGGAAGCGGCGCTTGAGGTGCAGGTGACGCACCTGGCGGCCGACACCACCCTCAGCCGGGTGACCAGGATGGTGGCGGAAGCGCAGGCGCAGCAAAGCCCCACCCAGCAGTTCACCGAACGCTTTACCGCGCGCTTTGTCCCGACGGTCTTGATTCTGGTTGTGCTCGTGGCGGCGGTGCCACCCCTGGCGGGCTGGCTGCCGTTTTCCGAAAGCTTTTACCGCGCCATGCTGCTGCTGGTGGCCGCATCGCCGTGCGCGCTGGCGGTTGGTACGCCGGCGGCCGTGCTGTCGGCCATCGCCCGCGCGGCGCGCAATGGGGTGCTGATCAAAGGCGGGGTGCACCTGGAAAATCTGGGCCGGCTGGGTGTGATCGCCTTTGACAAGACCGGCACGCTGACCGAAGGTCGCTTTCAGGTCACGGATGTGATCCCTATAAACGGCGCCAAACCGGAAGAGGTGATGCGCGTGGCGGCCGCCGTCGAGCAGCAGTCCAACCATCCCCTGGCGCTGGCGGTAGTGCGCGCCGCGCGCGAGCAAAGGCTGGCGCTCCCGCCGGTGGATGGGCTGGAGAATATCCCGGGCCAGGGCGTGCGCAGCCAGGTCGACGGTCAGCCGGTGTGGGTTGGCTCGCTCAAGCTGTTCGAAGACAACCACCCAGAGGCGGCGCATGATAGCCTGCGTCAGAAGATGGCGAACCTGGAAAAGACCGGCCGCACGACGATGGCCGTCAGCCGCAACGGCGCGTTCTTGGGCGTGCTGGCGCTATCCGACGTGCCCCGGCCGGCAGTGGCCAGCGTGCTCTCTCGCCTGCGCAAACTGGGCGTTCAGCGGCTGGTGATGCTCACTGGCGATAACCGCGCTGCCGCGGAACACATTGCCCAGGCGGTGGGCGTGACCGATGTACAGGCCTCGCTCCTCCCCGAGGATAAACTGGACGCGATCCAGGACCTGCAGAAATCGCATGGGGCGGTGGCAATGATTGGCGATGGGGTCAACGATGCCCCGGCGCTGGCGACCGCCACGGTCGGGATCGCGATGGGCGGCGCGGGCACCGCGGTTGCCCTGGAGACAGCGGACGTGGCCCTGATGGCCGACGATTTGAGCAAGCTGCCGTTTGCGGTGGGTCTCAGCCGCGCCAGCCGGGCGATCATCCAGCAGAACCTCATCATTGCGCTCGGGGTGATCGTGATGCTGATCGTCACCTCGGTGTTGGGGCTGGTGCAGCTCGGCTGGGCAGTCGTCGCCCATGAGGGCAGTACGGTTCTGGTGGCCGTGAATGCGCTGCGCCTGTTGGGTTACCGCCTCCCGGAAGAAGCCGCTTGATCTAAATTACGGGTTGGATCTGACAGCTTCCGAACTGAATAATTTGGTCCAGGTCTTGGGGCCGACCAGGCCATCCACCGCCAGGTTGTTGCGCGCTTGGAAACTGCGTACCGCGGCATCGGTCATCCGGCCAAAAATTCCGTCTCGCGCGCCGACTTGTGTGTACCCCAGCTCGTACAGGCGCTGTTGCATCATGCGAACATCCTCGCCCTGCATCGGCGGATCGGTCAGGTACAGGTTGCGCGAAAACACCTGGGTTGGGGTGACGGAGGGCGTGAGCGATGGCAGCGCGGCAGGCGTGGGGACCACTGCGCCGGCCGGCAGGCAGGCTGGCGCCGGCGCCAGACCGGTTTGCGCCGCAGCGAACTCGAATTCCTTCAGCGCGGCGCCTGTACCGCGGAGGATTTCATTCGGGAGCGTGTTCGGACGGCTGCCAAGCGTGACGATCGCACCGACCTTGCCCGGCGCGAGCCTGATCAGCCCGAGCTTTTCCCCGCCATCGGCAATCTTCGCGATCCAGGCCGAATAGCTCTCCGATGTATTGCTGCCCACCTGGTTCGTCAGTCCGGAAACCAGGATTTGCTTGTTGTCCAGCGGCAGGATCGCCATCACCTCGCTGTCCGGCACCCCTGGCAGATTATAGCCGGTCGTTTTTTCCCAAACCAGCCGGCCGTATGCGTCCAGTTTCGCCAACCAATAGACGGCGGTTTTCTCCCAGGTCTCTCCAGCCAGCAGCAGCCCGCCGTCAGGGCTGTCGGCCGCGGCATTGATCTTCACCATGCCGCGGCTCGAGGGGATCACCTGCTGCCAGGTCATGCTGCCACCGGACGTAAGCCGCACGAGCACCGGATCGTTGCTTTCCACCGTGCTCAGCGTAACCAGATAGCCTTTCTTCAGAAAAAAGATATCACCGAGTGACTCTCCATACGGGGAAAGCCTTAACGTCGTCTGCCACGACATCCCACCGCCGGCATTGACCTTCATCAGCCACAGGTCGTAATCGGATCCGAGTTGTTCATAATAATGCGTTCCAACCAGCAAGGCGCCGCCGTCTCCGGTGGATTTCAAATATTCGAGGGTTTCATCCCCCACCAGCCGGCCATACACCCGCTGGACGGACTGCCCGTCCGGCAAGACTTTGATCACCTTGATATCGGTATACTGCGGCGCGTAATAGACAGACATATCAGTGTATCCGCCCGCATAGGCAAAAAGCGCGCCTCCATCGCTGGTGGTTGTGGCCAGCCCACCAAAATCCTTGACCTCGACCTGCCACAACGGCGTTTGCATATCGCGATAGCGGGTTACTTTGGGTCCGTTCATGATGGTAAAGCTGCCGTCGCCGGACGGCAGATACCAGGGCACGCCGGTGGCATGCACGATCGTACCATCCAGTCCAATTTCCACATTCAAGTAGGTGAACTCCAGCAGGATGTTGCCATTGGGCGCCAATTGTACCTGACCCAACCGCACGCCGTACACGTTTTGCCAGAGCAGCGTGCCTGCGGGATCCATTTTCGCCAGCCAGGTGCCGTCGTTCTTATCCAACTGCCCGCGCAGCAGGAAGTTCCCGTCCGGCAGCGGCAGGATGCGGTCGATAAAAGTCGAATCCGGCAAATACGCCAGCGAGAACGGTGTGTTGGGCAGGCAGATCTCCGGCGTTGGAGTCGCCGCAAGCAATGGTGCCGGCGTTCCGGTCACCGCGGGCAGAGCAGATGCTAGTCGAGGTGCCGCGGCCTCCGGTATCTGTCCGGCGGGCAACCCGGTGGCAGCCATGCTGACCGTGAGAACCACCAGCGAACAGAGAGCGAGGATCAAGCCAGTACGTCTGTGATTCATGGCCACTCCATCGGCAACACAGGAACCTATGCAAAACGAGCACGCAAACCAGCATGTTGACAGCCTGCGGCCAGGCTCAAAGGAGAGGTATGGAAGAGGTGATCTTTTGGGTTGCATAGAGTATACAAAAATACCGCCGGAAAACCAAACGCCAGGGTGGCGGGATTCGTCCTTCCGCTGAGGCAAACCTGCGCGTTCATGTGTGCCCAAACGGAACCGCCATAAACAACGTATAATTAAATATGGGATATCACTCCTGACCGGGGAAGAACCGATGAGTGAGCACAAATCAAGCCTTCGTAGCAAAAATCCATATTGTGAGAAATTGACCCATGCCCGGGTTGGTTGAATTTTCCTTCCTTGCCATCGCTATCCTGCTGGTGCTGAGCGTGGTTGCCAGCAAGTTCTCCGACCGTTTTGGCGTGCCCTCGCTGCTGATTTTCCTGCTCATCGGCATGCTGGCCGGCTCGGAAGGTTTGGGCGGCATCTACTTCGACGATCCATTGATTGCCCAGGCCATCGGGCTGTTTGCGCTCTCCATTATCCTGTTTTCCGGCGGACTGGATACCAACTGGAGCAGCATCCGTTTTGTCTTCAAAGAATCGCTGATCCTGGCGACCGTGGGTGTCTTCATTACCGCTGCGATCTTGGGGTATGCCGCGCATAGGCTGCTGGGCATCACCCTGCTGGAGGGTATGTTGATCGGCGCGATCACCTCATCCACCGACGCGGCGGCAGTGTTCGCGCTGCTGCGCGCGCAGGGCGTGAACCTGCGCGGTAAACTGGCGCCCATGCTGGAGTTCGAATCGGGCAGCAACGACCCGATGGCGGTCTTTCTGACCATCGGCTTCATCCAGTTGATCCAGTCGCCCGAGCAGTCGATCTGGAGCCTGATCCTGCTGTTCTTCCAGCAGATGATCATCGGCGCGCTGCTGGGGTTCCTGTTCGGGCAAATCCTGTTGTACCTGATCAACCGGCTGCGCCTGGGGTACGAAGGCCTCTACCCGGTGCTGACGCTGGGCGTGGTTTTGCTGGCCTTCGCGGTCACATCGCTGCTGCGCGGCAGCGGCATCCTGGCGGTGTATCTGGTGGGCCTGTCGCTCGCCCGGCAGGATTTTCTGCACAAGCGCAGCCTCA
>CALDSL010000430.1 GCA_937920255.1 uncultured Anaerolineaceae bacterium
GCCATGTACTGCAGCGCGGCGGGTTCGTCGGCTGCGGCCACCACCACCACGGTGTGCGCCATCGCGCCGTACTGCTCCAGCAGGGCGATGGTGCGCGCCACCGCGGACTTCTTCTGCCCAAGGGCGACATAGATGCAGATCAGGTCTTTGCCGGTCTGGTTGATGATCGTATCAATTGCCAGCGCGCTTTTGCCGGTCTGGCGGTCGCCGATGATCAGCTCCCGCTGACCACGGCCGATGGGGATCATGGCGTCGATGGCTTTAATGCCGGTCTGCACCGGGGTATCCACGTCCTGTCGTTCGACCACGCCGGGGGCGATGCGCTCAATCGGGCGGAAGCCGGTCGATTGGATCGGCCCTTTGCCGTCGATGGGCTCGCCGATGGCGTTGACCACGCGGCCGATCAGCCCGTCGCCGACCGGCACCGATGCGATGCGCCCGGTGGAATAAACGCGCGTGCCTTCGGTGATTTCCGAGTACTCGCCCAAAATGATAATACCCACCCGGTCACGTTCCAGGTTGAAGGCAATCCCCATCACGCCGTTGGCAAACTGCACCAGCTCTTGTGATTGGACTCCGGCCAATCCTTCCACCCGGGCAATACCGTCACCCGATTCCACCACTGCGCCAACCGTGCGCACTTCCAACTGCGGTTGGTATGAATCGATTTTTCCCTGGAGATCGGAAGTGATTTTTGAAATCAGGTCAGACATTGAACCTCCATGGTTCTGAAACAACCTATCGAATGATTAGCGAGTAAATTCAGCAACCGTTTCGGCGTCCAGGCGCCGGATCAACGCCACCAGAAGCCGCACCGCCTGGTCATAATCATCACGGTGGATGATGGAACTGTGCGAATGGATATGCCGCGCCGGCACCGAGAGCACCACGGTGGGCACGCCGGTTTTGTGCAGGTGAATGGCCGCGCCGTCGGTTGCGCCGCCCTCGATGGCCGAGGTCTGCACCGTTACGCCCACCTGGGCAGCCGTATCGAGCACCAGGTCGCGCAGCTTGAGGTTGGGGATCATACGCGCGTCGTACACCAGCATCGACGGGCCTTTTCCCAGCTTCACCGCCGATTCCTCCGGCTTGACCCCCGGCACATCACCAGCGATATCGGCCTCGAGAATGATGGCCACATCCGGGTCAACCAGCTCGGCGCTGGTGAAAGCGCCGCGCGTGCCTACTTCTTCCATCACGGTAGCCGCTCCGTAGACCGTGTTTGGGTGCTCTGCCTGCTGCAACTCTTGCAGCGCGGAAATCGTCAAAGCCACGCCCACGCGATCGTCAAATGCCTTGGAAAGCAGCGTTTTGCCGCCGGCCATTTCCAAAAAGTCGGCGCGCGGAATGATGGGGTCGCCCACGCGCACGCCGGCTGCCTCGACTTCTTCCTGGCTGGTCGCGCCGATGTCGATATACATATCCTTGCGGGTGACCACCTTGCTGCGCTCGTCAGCGGTGAGCAGGTGCGGCGGCTTGACGCCGATCACGCCCACCACATCGCCCTGGCGGGTGCTGATGTTCACGCGCTGACCGAGCAAGACCTGATCGAACCAGCCGCCCAACGGCACAAATTTGATGAAACCTTCCTGGGTGATATGGCGCACCATAAAACCGATTTCATCCATATGCCCGGCCACCATCACGCGCGGTGTCTCGGATGAACCCATCTTGCGGCAGATGACACTGCCAATCTTATCCTGCGAAAGCTCACCCAGAGGTGATAAATACTGGCGAACCACGGCCCGCACCGGCGCTTCATAACCAGGCACGCCTGGGGCCTCTGTCAAATCCTTTAACAGCTGCAGCGTCGCATCCATCCCTTTTCATCCCACTTTTTGGTGAATTGCCGAAATCGTACCGGCGCACAGCACGCAAGCAAAAATACCTGCTTCTTGGTCTGGTTTTAAATCATACCTGAAAGCAATTAAGTTGTCCAGTTTGATGTATATATGAAAGTTTTTTTGCGTATATTCTGGCGCAAGCCGAAAAATTACCTGCGGCTCAGCACTTCACCGCGGTGACGTACCAGCTATGCGGCATGTTGGGCATTTTCAGTGGCAGCACCGGCAGCGTCCAGCGCTCAAAGTGCGCATCCGGCGCGCCGAGCTGCGTCAGTTCGGCCTGCCAGCCCAACCCGGCCAGCGCCGCTTCCGGGTCGTCCAGCCATCCGAGCCAGGGCGCGCCGGCATTGGCCTGCATTTCGATCCACGGGCGCGTCAGCGGTGAAGTCAGCGTGACGCTGTTCATGGTATCAAACCCCAAGCGGCTGCCCAGCGCGGCGAGATCGCTGGCCTGCTGCAAAACGCGGTCGATGCTCTCTGGCGGCAGGTAAAACAGAATTCCTTCCAGCAGCCAGACGGATGGGCTGCCCGGTTCGTACCCGGCCGCCAGCAGGGTTTCCTGCCACTGCCCAGTGAGATCCACACCAACCGGGGTGCGCTCGCATGCCGGCTGCGCGCCGGCCTCGTCCAAAACCTGCTGCTTGTACAGCAGCACTTCGGGACGGTCGAGTTCAAACATGCGCGTGCCAGCCGGCCATTCCATGCGGTAGGCGCGCGTATCCAACCCGGCAGCCAGAATCACCACCTGCCGGATGGATCCGCCGGCTACCGCGCCCTGCAAAAAATCGTCAAAGTAGCGCGTGCGGATCACCATGGAGGACACATTTCCGCCGCGCTGTTGCAGCCATGCCATGCCCTCCGCTCCGGCCAGGGTTTGCGCCCACGGGTCGAAGAACAGCCGGTCTTCGCGCGCGCTTTCCGCTGCTCGCGCGGCGGCAGTCCAGCGCGCAGTCGCGCCCAACGCCTGGTTCACAGCGTTTTTCTCCGCCATAAGACAATCCTTTCGCTTGCATCAGGATGCCGCGGGTGGTGAAACCCGTTCATGGAAAGACCGGTGCCATAACGCTATTGAATTTTTCGCCCTACCCCGCTAGAAACAATCGCCATTAAGAAGAGAAGTACTGCAAGGCGATACGCAGCCGTGATTCCAGGTCCTTTGGCGCGTCGCGCGGGATGGACTGAAGCGCGGTTTGCGCTTCGACGATGCTATAGCCCAGCGCGGTGAGCGCGTCCAGCACTTCGGTGTCGGTGTCCAGCAGGCCCATGGTGGCCGCCATGCCGCCGAATTCAGCCCCGGCGCCCACCCGCCCCTGCAGATGCAGTAAGATCTTCTGCGCCGTGCGCTTGCCCACCCCGGGTACGCGACTGAAAATGTCGGCCTGCTCGGCCAGCACCGCGCGGCGGATGGTATCGACCGAGAGCGTGGAAAGGATTGCCAGGGCAATGCGCGGCCCGACGCCGTCCACGCCCAGCAGCAGGTTGAAGAAGCTGCGCTCATCTTCGCGTTCAAAACCGTAGAGGGTCATCGCGTCCTGCCGCACCACCAGTTGTGTGTACACAAAGATGCGCGAGCCGACGCGCGCTTCGGCATGCAGCGCGTGAGGTACATGCACCAGCAGCCCCACGCCTCCCACCTGGATTACCAGGCTGTCTTCTGTTTGCGCAATCACTTCACCCGTCAACGATGCAATCATGCGTTCATCTCTCCTCACCGGCCAATACCGCGCCGCTGGTTATGCACTTCATATAATACCACGCCTGTTGCCACCGCCAGGTTGAGCGAGTCGCTGCTGCCACGCATGGGAATGGCCACCACTTCATCACACAACCGCAGGTAGCGTTCCTGTAGTCCCTGGCGCTCGCTGCCCATCAGGATCACCAGATCCGGCGGGTATTGATAAGCGGCATAATCGGCCGCCGCCTTATCCGATGTTCCCACCACATGCGCCTGGTGCTGCTGTTTCCACGCCGCGAAGTCCTCGTAAGAGGCGCGCGCCAGCGTCTGCGTGAATACCGCGCCCATGCTGGCGCGGATCGAAGTCGGGTCGTACGGATCGGTCGAGTGATCCAGCAAAATGACACCCACCCCGCCCACGGCGTCGTGCGTGCGAAGTATGGTACCCAGGTTGCCAGGGTCGGCCACTGAATCGAGCGCCACCCAGGTGCGCCGCGCGTCTGGCCGCACGCTTTCCAGGCTGACCCAACGCTGGCGGATCACCGCTGCCAAACCGGCCGGGCCCTCTTTTAATGAGATACTCTCGAACACCGGCGCGCTGACCTCTACTACCGTCACGCCCGCCGCGGCGATCTTACCTACCAGTTCCTGCCCAAAGGCGCTGGTCAGCAGTTCGGGTGCCACCACCAGGGTTTCAAACGTTGCGCCCTGCTCGGCGGCCTCGGCTACGATGCGCAGCCCTTCCACGCTGAACAACCCGGTCGCCTGGCGCTCTTTGCGATCGCGCAGTTTGCGAAATTGCTTGATGCGCGGATTGGCCGCGCTGGTCACCAGGCTCATCTTACTCCGGCTCCAGTCCGCCGGATTGCATGTTGCGGATCCGGCTGCTGTGCAGGTGGCAGATGGCAATGGCCAGCGCGTCGGCAGCATCATCCGGTTTGGGGATGTTGGTGAGACCCAGCAGCGCGCGCACCATCTGCTGCACCTGGATCTTATCCGCCCCTCCGTACCCCACCACCGACTGCTTGACTTCCATCGGAGTGTATTCGCCCACGGTCATGTGGTGCTGCGCCATGGTTAGCAGCACCACGCCGCGCGCCTGACCGACCGAAATGGCGGTAGTGACATTGCGCTGAAAAAAAAGCTTCTCCACCGCGCCGCCATCCGGGTGGTGGAGAAGGATCAGACTGGTCAATTGTTCGTACAGGCTCAACAAGCGCTTTTCCATATCCAGGCCTGCTGGCGTGAGGATCACACCGTAGTCCACCACCTGCAAATAACCTGCCGGAGTTTCGCGGATCAGGCCGTACCCGGTCGTGGCAGTACCTGGATCAATTCCCAGGACAAGCATCGCGCGCCCTACTCTGATTCCAGGGCCGCCATGGCCTCCTCAGAGAGGTGCAGGTTGTGGAAGACATTCTGCACGTCGTCAAGCTCTTCCAGGGCGTCAATCACCTTGAGCACCGAAAGGGTTTCATCCACGCCGAGGTCCATCTCCTGAGTCGGCAGCATGCGCAACTCGGCTTCTTCGGGATTGATACTTTTGGCGCGCAGCGCGTCGGTGATGACCTTGAAGGTTTCAACCGGGGCAATGATCTCAACTGCGCCATCGTCGTCCATGGTGACATCATCCGCGCCGCTTTCGACCGCCAGCTCAAAGATCGTGTCAAATTGTTTGGCGGCATTGGGGATGGCAAAATAAGCCGCCCGCTTGAACTGCCAGCCCACCGAGCCGGCTTCGCCCAACCCACCGCCGGTGCGGGTGAGAATATGGCGCACTTCGGCCACGGTGCGGTTGCGGTTTTCCGTCAGGCATTCGATCATCAGGGCCACGCCATGCGAGGCATAACCTTCATAAAAGACCTGTTCAAAAGATACGCCGTCTTTCGACTCGCCCGTGCCGCGTTTGATCGCGCGTTCGATGTTTTCCTTCGGCATGTTCGAGCCGCGCGCTTTTTCAATGGCCAGGCGCAGGCGGAAATTTGATTCGGTGTCGCCGCCGCCTTCACGCGCCGCCATCACTATCTCGCGCGTCAAACGAGTGAAGATCGCGCCTCGTTTCGCATCCTCAGCGCCCTTTTTGCGCTTAATCGTTGCCCATTTTGAATGACCAGACATTGCCTTTTCTCCTCAAACGGATCAGGAATTACTCCTTGGATAGGTCGAATTATACCATGCAATAAACGGCGCTTCCGCAGGTTGCGCTTCCATCACAGGGTATCTTCGCTAGAAAATGATTATCAAGGATATTCCCCGCTTTTGTCAAGAATCTGGAAAAACCATCCGTTGATTGATTTTGGCGTCGAACGATCGTAAAGGCAATATCGAGCATGGAAATGATCTTTTATGACAAATGTCACCTATCCGGCGAATCGGACCGGATATGTCTGATCAATATTTCGCAAGCGCCCGATTCAAGGCAGAATAACGAGTACTTTTCTTTAACATTTCTCCTTACAGAACTGTAAGAGACCCCTCCAGTATGACATTTATCTATTGGATTCCTCCACTTTGCGCATTACAATCTAATCAATATCCTAGAGATAACCAATTTCTAACAATTTCATAACCGCAGCCTACCAAATTCACCTTTGGAGCTTTGATGAGATTTCAACTGCTGATCTTCCTTACCGTTATGACACTGCTCGCATCCTTCCTCTCTTTCTTTCATAGCGACGCTTCTATCCGCGCGCAAGAACCCATTTCTCGTACGGGTAGCACCAATACCGACCTGGGAACTGTCCCAACGGTTGAAGCAATCCCGGTTCTGCCCAGTGAGATCGTGGCGCTGCCCGACACGCGCGATTATGGCCTGGACCTCGACTTCTTTGTACAAGCCGTCATCAACGGCAACCCGACCCAGGTGGTTGGCGTGTACATTCCCGAAACCCTGGCGCTGCCGATCCGGCAGCAGCCGGATAATGACAATAATTTTGTCAGCACCGAACCGGAAATCATCACCCAGTTCCGCGCCGCCCAGCGGTTCAATACCATCGGCTTGCTGGCGCACAATTATCTTGCCGGCCAGCGGTTCTATGACATCCAACCCAACGAGACAGTGATCCTCATTTACGGTGATGGAAGCCTGCGCTACTATCAGGTCAGCAATATCCAGAAGTACCAGGCGCTCTCCCCCAACAGCCCGCAGTCCGATTTTATTGATTTGAGCGACCCCACCACCAGCCGCCTGACCGCAGGTGATGTTTTTAACCGCATCTATACCCAGGGCGACCGGGTGGTGTTTCAAACCTGTATTTTGAACAACGGCGATCCATCGTGGGGTCGCATGTTCATTACGGCCACGCCGTTGACCATACAACCCACCTCATTCCTCACCCCGGTGCAGACAAGCTACGGACTGCAGCTCTTCTAAGCATTCATCAGGAACATCCTCTTCTTCCCCTCTTTAAGGCACAACCGCGAGAACCCTGTCTCGCGGTTGTGTCGTTTCCGCGTGAAAGTGCGCCTGGTTAAAACGTGCGGCGTTCGGTGTCTTCCATCACCACCGGGTTGCGCAGCACGCCGATGCCCTCGATGCTGACCTCGACCACATCATTGGCGGTCAGCGGGCCGACGCCGGCCGGCGTGCCGGTCAGGATGATGTCACCTGCTTCCAGCGTCATCACCGATGAGATGAAGGCGATCAACTGCGGCACACTGAAGATCATCTCGCGCGTCGAGGCCATCTGGCGCATTTCGTTGTTGACGCGGCAGGTGACCAGCGCATCGGTCAGGTCGAAGTCGGTTTCGATCCATGGCCCCAGCGGGCAGAAAGTGTCGAAGCCCTTGCCGCGGGTGAACTGCACATCGCGCCGCTGCAGATCGCGCGCGGTAACGTCGTTGGCAATGGTGTAGCCGAACACGTGCTCCAGAGCGCGCTCAGGTGGGATCCAGCGCCCGCGTTTGCCGATCACCACCACCAGCTCGCCTTCGTGATCCACCTGGCGCGACTGCGGCGGCAGCACAATCTTTTCACCGGTAGCAATAACCGAAGACGGCGGTTTGAGAAACAGTAGCGGGATATCCGGCACCGGGTTGTTCAGTTCTTTGGCGTGCTCTTCGTAGTTGCGCCCCACGCAAATGATTTTTCCGGGTAACACCGGAGCCAGCAGGCGCACCGATTCGAGGGGAATCTCCGCTTCCATACGGCGGAACTCGCCGAACGGTGTGCCCTCCAGGCTTCCCACCCGGTCTTCATAAACCCAACCAAAGCGCGGCTCTCCCTGGCCGATCTGATAGCGTACAAAACGCATGGCACCCCTCCTGTGGTGTATGATGGTTATTCGAATTAATTATAGACGCATCCGGCATTGATGAAACCGGCAAGAGGCGATATAATAACTGCGTTTCTGGGGCGGTTAGCTCAGTTGGTTAGAGCATCGCTTTTACACAGCGGAGGTCGTAGGTTCGAGTCCTATACCGCCCACTCCCCCTCCATTCTGGAAGTCCATTGTTTTGCATTTTGGCGATCACCCAGGTCGCCTGACGTGACGTCTGTGACGTTTGCCAGAAAGGAGCAGCCATGTATATCGTCGACGAAGCCTTTCGCGCTTACTTTCTCATCCACCGCCTGCCGCGGTTAAAGTTCCATAACGCCCATATGCAGAAAAACAGCCTGTACGAGCTGGTGGTGGATCCACACTTCTACTGGCCGGATGTGTGCTACGCAATCATGACCGTTGAACCGGAGAAAATCCTGCTCTACGAGGCGGTGATGGTGGTCGACCCGACCCTCAGGCTGCCCACGCGCACCACGCTCAGCCCCAAAGGGCGCTATGTGCTGGCCTGGGAGCGCACGCCCACGCGCGCCACGATTATCCGCGCGTTCGAGTGGGTGCTGTCAGTCACCGAAGAAGGGTATACCGCGTTCTCGGCCAACTAAACCAGTAGGTCAGCGGGGCGTCTGAAGGCGCCCCGCTGACCTACTTTTATATCTACAACCTACCCTGCATCGAGCTTTCGTAACCGGTCAGTTCCACGTAGCCGTTCCCGGCCACGGTCTGCCCCTGGCGCGTGCCGCTGACGCTCACCGCGCCTTCCCAATAGATGAACGATACGTTCAATTCCTGATCCTGGATATGCGGCTCGACTTGCAACTGGATGTCCTCATCCGGGATGCTCACCTGCCAGCCGGATGGATACACCGCGCCGGAGTGCGGGCTGGTCCACTGCCCGGTGGCCGTGATGCTGAAGTCCTCCCGCGCCAGGGCGCGCGTGCTGCCGTCCGGGCGCACGACTGAACCACTGGAGTAATCGTCGATGCCGCCGTCTTCGCGGCGCAGGATGAAGAGCATCAACTCGCTGCCGTCATCCAGTTGGATGGAGAACCAGTCCCAGCCCACCAGTGACGCGCCCAGCGCGCTGGTGCTGAACTCGTGATCTTTCCAGCTCAACCCGCTGACAGCGAATTCCTCGCCACCAGCACGCACCGTGCCGCGCGCTTCCATGCGCGTCTGGCTGTAATAGTAGGAAGCATTCCCCGGCTCGGGGCCTTTGGGGCTGTAACCGTCCACGCCCTGCAACACCGGCCCGCGCACATCGTTCAATTCCAGATCGAGGGCGATATCATCCTGCGCGGCACGCAGCCGGTAGCGCCCATCCGCCACCTGCTCCACTAACCAATCCTCCAGCCACACGCGGTACGCCGGTTCCACAGTTGCGCCGGCCAATCCGGCCGACCCGCGCGAGAAGCGTTCAAAATAGCGGAAGCGGTTGGCGCTGACATCTGTGAGAGTGAAATGCGCCATGTAGACCTGCTCGGCTGCCCAGCCTGACACGCGCTCGGCGCGTTGTTCGGCGGGTTGCACGGCACGGCGGAAGAACGTGAGCTGGAAGCCAAAGTGCCGCCCGTCCTCGGCCTGTAGATTGCCGGTATAGTACCACCACTCGCTCTGGAAATCATCATGCGGGCCGAAATCGCGCGGGAACTTCAGCTCCAGGCTGCCATCGGCGCGGGCATAGGCGGCCGTGTTTTCGGCTTCCAGCCCGATCAGTTGCGCCCGGGCCGGTTCGTCCGCCCGCTGGCGCAGTAACAACGCCGCTGCTGTGGCAAGAACGGCAACAATAATGGCTATGCGAAAAATCATATTTCGTGTCCGGTTCTTCATCGCGCTATTCCTCGCGGATGGCGGCTGCTGCGGCCATGCGCCCCATCTTGCGCGCCGGGTAGATACCTGCCAGCAGCGCGGCGGTCATGGCAATCACCAGCGCCTGTAAGAATGCCTCGGGCGTTAGGGCGAGTTGCAGCGTCCAGCCAAAGGAGCGTTTATTAATGACGTAAATCAGGATGACGGCCAGGGCGTAACCGGTGGGCATGGCCAGCAGACCAGCAACCAGCCCCATCAGACCCGTCTCGAGCATCACCAGCCGCCACAACTGGCGCGCGGTCAGCCCCAGCGCGCGCAGGATGCCGATCTCCTTCTCTTTCTCTAACTGCAGCAGCAGCAGCGCACTGAGCACGCCCATAAAGGCCACGGTGGTGGCCAGCACGCGCAGTGCCGAGGTGATGGCAAAGGTGCGGTCGAACACTTCCAGCACGTCTGCACGCAGGCCGGCGTTGGAACGGATCACCAGGCGCTGTTCGCTTTTCAGCCCGTCCTGCAAGGCGCGCGCCACGCTGTCCGGGTTATCGCCGGGTGGCAAGCGCAGCCCGAGCGCGGTGACGGTGGTATCATCCCAGTCGCGCTGGTAGCGCGGCATGGCGGTCTGCACCAGGCCTTCGCTGGTGGCGTAATCGTAAAACACACCCAGGATCGGGTAGGCTTTCAATCCCTGGCTGGTGTACAGTTCGATGCTGTCGCCCTGCTGTAGATCCAGCCGGTTGGCCAGAGATTCCGAGATGATCACCTCACCCACCAGCAGGCGGTCCCATACCTCCTCCGGCCGGCTGCCGAGGGTGATAAATAGTCGTTCTTCGCCAATATTCGGATTCTGGAACGCGGTCAGCTTCACCGGCCCCTGGGGCGAATCGACCGTGGTGGCGCGCACCAGATCCACTCGTTCCGCGCCCGGCCAAGCGCGCACCTGCTCCACCACCGCCGGGTCGACCGGCGTGGATGGCTGCGACTGGTTGAAATCCGGCGCGGTGACGTACACATCGCTGGACAGGCTCTGTTCCAACCACACGTTCACGGTGTAACGGAAGCTGTCTATCATCAAGGTTACGCCCACGGTGACGGCCACCGCCACCATCAACGCCGCCACGGCCACCGAGGTGCGGCTGAGCGAGTTTTCCAGGCTGCGCGGCGCCATGCGCCCCAAAAAGCCAAATAAGCGCGCGCTGATAGGCGTGACCAGCCGCACCAACGCCACCATGCTCAAGGCGGCCAGCATGGCAAACCCCACGGTGACCGCGAACGTGCCGCCAAAACCCAACAGCAGGTTATTGAGCGGCAAAAGGAACAGCAGCACGCCCACCGCAATCGTCACCAGCCCTGCCAGTGCGGTGACCACCACCGCGCGGCGCGCTTTGGTTTCCAATCCTGAGCGCGAGAGGGCCGCGCGCGGCGGCACGGATGCCGCTTCCCAGGCGGGTGGAAAGGCGGTGGCCAATGTGGCCAGCAGCCCCAACAGCCCGCCTTTGATCAGGCTGGAGACCGGCACGCCCTGCGCCTGCACGGTGGTGGTGAAGTACAGATCATTGATCGTTTGGGTGACGGCGCGCACCGTGCCCTGCCCCATGAAGATCCCCAGGCCAATACCCAGCAGCGAGCCGATCACGCCCACGATCAGGGCTTCGGTGGCGACCAGCATGAAGATTTCACTCCGGGTAACGCCCAGGCAGCGCAGCGTCCCAAACAGCGGGCGGCGCTGTACTACCGAAAAGGTCATGGTGTTGTAAATGAGGAACAGCCCCACTACCAGCGCCAGCATGCTAAGCGCCGAGAGATTGATGCGGAACGCGGCGGTCATCTGGTCCAGCGTGCCGCTGCGCGCTTCGACCCCCGCCACGCGCACCCCCACCGGCAACAGCGCCTGGATCGCGTCCACCAAGGCGGGGTCGTTCTTTGGCAGAATCAAGTCCACGTAGCTCAGCCGGCCCTGCAGCCCGGTCAGTTCCTGCGCGGTGGCGATATCCGCCAGCACAACCCCCTCCAGCGTGCGCGCGCTGATGCTGTCCTGCGGCTCCAGTAGCCCCACTACGGTCACGGGCTGCACGCGCCCGCTGATATCGAGCTCCATTTCCGATCCGAGTTCCAACCCGTAGCGTTCAGCCACCGGGCGCGAGAGCAGCACGCTGCCTGGCCGGGTGAGAAACGTCACCAACTGGTCAAAGCTGGCGGTCTGGTCGCCGCTTAAATACGGGCGGAAAGGAGCGTCGGCAAACGGGTCGATGCCCAGAAGCTGCATGGGCAGGTCGCCCAGTTGCGGCGAGGAAACCGTGGCGCTGATCACCGGCGCAGCTTCGCGCACCGCCCCCGCACGGCGCAGTTGGATATAGATTTGCTCGTCCAAACCCTGTGGCCCGCCGCTGATCTGGTGCGTGGCGCGGCCGGCTACCGCCTCGGTGCTCAACTCGAACGCGCGGCTGGCGCTGGCATTGGCCAGGTCGATGGCCACCATCACCGCCACGCCCAGCGCGATCCCCAGCACCATCAGCAGCGTCTGCCAGCGTCGGCGCACCACATAGCGCCAGCCTACGTTGCGCAGACCGGGCGGGAATATGCGAACTTCGCCGGCCATGTCAGCGATCCTTTTCGATCAACTGGCCGTCGTGCAGCGTGAACACGCGGTCGGCATAGGCCGCAGCTTCCGGGCTGTGCGTCACCAGCACCAGATTCTTGCCCGCCTGACGCGTCAGCCGGTCCAGCAGATCCATGATGGCGCGGCCGGTATCCTCATCCAGGTTGCCGGTGGGTTCATCGGCCAGCACCAGTTGCGGGTTATGCACCAGCGCGCGCGCAATCGAAACGCGCTGCTGCTCGCCGCCCGAGATGCGGTCGGGGAACGCCTCCAGGCGGTTGCCCAATCCCACCTCCTCCAGCAGCGCGCGAGCGCGCGCCTTGCCCTCGGCGTCGAACATGCCGTTCAACTCCAATGGAAGGGTAATGTTCTCCCAAACGTTGAGCGTGGGGATCAGGTTGAAAAATTGAAAGATAAACCCGATATTCTGCCGGCGATACAGCGTGCGCTGCATATCATCCAGCCCGGTCAGGCGCGTGCCGTTGAGATAAATCTCACCCGCGTCGGCCCGGTCAATACCGCTGATCAGGTTTAACAGGGTGGTTTTGCCGCTACCACTGCGTCCCAGCACGGCCACGAACTCGCCGCGCCGAAAGCCGATGCTAAAGTCGTGCAGCACGGTGTGATATTTGCCGCCTTCTTCATAGCCTTTGCGCAGGTTTTCCAGCACGAGGAAGTTGCGGCCGTCCACCTGCCCCGCCTGTTGCGAAATGCTTTCGTAAATATCCGTCGACTTGCTCCAATTCATTTGTTTATCCAGCCTTTTACCTTGCATTCCCGTCTATTATCCTCGATTTACCGGTAAAAACCAAAACGGGCACAATCCTTTATGAGATTGTACCCGCTGGTGGAAAGCTTTGTAAAATCTTTGTATAATCTCGTTAGAACCACTGGCGCTTGTTGAATATCAGCACCACCACTCCGCTTACCATTACAATCGCCAAAAATATCGTCATATATGCCAGCGAGTGGGTGGCGCCGGGGATATCCACGTTCATGCCGAAGAACCCGGTAATGATGGTGGGGATGCTCATTACGATTGTGACCGATGTGAGGAATTTCATCACCACGTTCAGGTTGTTGGAGATGATCGACGCGAACGCGTCCATCATCGAGCTGAGAATGTTGCTCGAGATGTTGGTCATTTCAATCGCCTGCTGGTTCTCGATGATGACATCGTCCAGCAAGTCTTCATCGTCGGCGTACATGTGGAACAACTGGCTGCGCTGCAGGCGTTCCAGCATCAGTTCATTCGAACGCAGCGCAGTGGTGAAGTACACCAGGCTTTTCTGGTATTTGAGTAACTGCATGACTTCCTTGTTCGCCATCGAGCGTTCCAGTGCATCCTCGCGCTCGTCGACCTGGCGGTTGATTTCGCGCAGAAAGCTGAGATACTTGTTGGCAGTGGCCAGCAGTACGCGCAGAACGAAACGGTTGCGCTTGCCGGTGGAAAGCCCGCGCATGCGCCCCGAACTTAGTTCATCAATGATTTCATTGGTATACCGGCAGATGGTGAAAATGTGCCGATCGGTCATCACGATACCAAGCGGTATCGTGCCGTAGGGAATATCGACGTTTTCCCCACGGAAATACGGGATTCTCAACACGATCAGGATTTTGCCGTCATCGTCGCGCTCGGTGCGTGAGCGTTCATCGATATCCAGAGGATATGTAACGAAATCGGCAGGCAGGCCCAATCCCTGGAGGTGAATGATCTCCTCGGGGGTGGGGTCAACCACGTTAATCCAGCAGTTATTGACGTAATCGTTCACCTTTTCAAGGCCGAACTCGGTGCTTTTGTAAATGGAGATCATTTGGCCTCCTGCAGGATGGTTTGACGGGTATATTGTACCAAAGGCAGCGCGGTTCGGTCAGGGAGGAACATTTGCCAAATTTGGGGTATAGTTGTCTGCATGCACGCCAATCCTGAACCCGCCCCAGCCTCCAGCCAACCGCAGGAGAAGCCACCCACGCAAATCGCGCTCGTGGAGCGGCAAACCACCGCGCTGGAGCAGCAATTGCAGCCTGCCATCGCGCTGGCCGCGGCGGTGCTGGGCGCGGCGCTGTTCGCCAGCGCCAGTCTGCTACTGTTGGAGGGTGACCGGCTGCGGCATTATCTGGTATATAACGTACCCATCGCGGTGCCATTTGTCCTGTTCCTGTTTGAGCGCGCCCGGTATTACCTGCGGACGCAGTCCCGGGCGGCCA
The DNA here is from genome assembly GCA_937920255.1 of uncultured Anaerolineaceae bacterium. Taxonomy (GTDB): domain Bacteria; phylum Chloroflexota; class Anaerolineae; order Anaerolineales; family Anaerolineaceae; genus CALDSL01. The sequence continues at coordinate 14,410 of CALDSL010000430.1, forward strand.
GCGTTGCGCTGGACAGCGTGGTGGTTGCCACAGCGTTGGCAAGGGCGGTTTTCCTGCTGCCGTTGATCTCAGGTCACGCGCTGTTCCTCAGTTATGCGCTAATGACCATGCGCTCGCGGCTGGCAAAGCTGGCCGCCGTGCTGGTGCTGCTCATCGTGATCTACTTCAAGGCCTTTGTGTGGCACGACCCGAGCCTGCTGGGTGGCGCGGCAGTTGGGATCGCCGCGGGGTTGGCCTGGAAGCGGCTGAACCGCTAACATGGATCGCATGATCGCGCTTTCGTTCTTCCCCTTCCCGTTTCTGGCCGGGCTGCTGGTGCTAGTCGCAGTCCTGCTCGTGCTGCGCCACGCGAAGCGGCCGCCTGCGTACCTGTTCGTGTTTTCGGTCTTTTGGTTGTATCTGATGATGGTGGCGGCGCTGACCATCTTTCCGCTGTTCCTGCCGCTGGAGGGCGAGTCGCGCCGCTCGGTGGGTGAAATCATGGCGCGCGTCAACCTGGTTCCGTTCCACCAGATGCCCGGCGGACGCCTTCCCTTCCGGCTGCGCGGCGAGATGGTGGCCAACATCCTGATGACGATACCCTTCGGCCTGCTGTTCCCGCTGCTGGCGCGGGTGAAACCATGGCTTTTCCCCATCATTGCCTTGGGGATTGGCATGGCCATCGAACTGACCCAGCTTACGATGAACCTGTACAGCGGAAACACCTTCCGCGTGACCGATATCAACGATGTGATTTTCAACTTTACCGGGGCGATAATCGGGTACGGCATCTACCTGATTCTGCGGGGCGCGGTCTGGCTGGCGCGCCGGTTGGCCAAATGACCTGGCCGCGTGACCGTTGCGACTCGCCCAAAAATCATGTATACTGTACCTGCACACGGGGATGACAGGCTTCGACGGGGGAGGCTGATCCCGGATGGCGAGCCGA
>CALDSL010000431.1 GCA_937920255.1 uncultured Anaerolineaceae bacterium
TCGCCCTTGAAGATCTCGCGGTCAAAGCGGAATGTGGTGCGCGTGCCGCTGGATTTCTCGTCGCATTTGCCAATCGCCTTCACCGGGCCCTGGGGGATGCCGCGCTCGTAGCGCTGGAAATATACCTTGCCCTCGCGGCAGACTTCCACCTCGGTCCATTCCGACAGCGCGTTGACGGCCGAAACGCCCACGCCGTGCAAACCGCCCGAGACTTTATAGCTGCCGCCGCCAAACTTGCCGCCGGCGTGCAGGGTGGTCATCACCACTTCCAGCGCCGAAACACCTTTCTGCGGGTGAATATCCACCGGGATGCCGCGCCCGTTGTCGGTGACGGTCACCGAGCTGTCGGCGTGGATGGTGACGGTAATGCGGTCGCAGACGCCGGCCAGAGCCTCGTCGATGGAATTGTCGACCACTTCGTAAACCAGGTGGTGCAGCGCCTTGAGATCCGTACCGCCCACGTACATACCCGGGCGGCGGCGGACAGCTTCGAGGCCTTCCAGCACCTGAATATCTTTAGCGCCATAAGAACTGTTATTGCCGTTCGTAACCAATGAACCCTCCGCGAACAATAGAACTTTCTTTCGTATTATACCATTTTCCGGCCGACCGGCAATTAACGGAATATACACACCCCGATTGTAACCGGAAAGGCGCGGTTCCGCGCCCGGCCAAGGTTATAAGCGCACGACGGGCGTACGGCCGTTGCCTTGCGAATACTCCATCCAGCGCATGCCCATTCTGTAATAGATAAAACTGGCCATCATCAGCCCGCTGCTGATAAACGCGTGGCCCAAAATACCCACCAGCAGCATCCACGACGAGCCGGGTGGGGTGAGCCACAGGTTGTCAAGCCCGCGGCTGATCAGCAGCGCGATTAGCACAAACATGCCAGTTCCGGGCAGGTACAGCCGCACCAGCTTGTAGCTGAGCAAGGCCGAGCGCACCGCGTCGAGTTTGTACGAGAAAATGCCGTGCGGCGAAAAGACCAGCGGCAGCACCAGCCACAGCGCCAGGATGCTGATCAGGATCAACACAAATTGCGACAGCACTGGGCTGATGATGGAAACCACCGTCACCAGCAGCACGGTCGGCACAGCGATGATCATCAGGATGGCCAGCAGCAGGATCACCAGCAGCAGCGTTTGCAGCGTTTTCCAGCCCACCGCTGCTTCCGCCGGCGAAGTTTTCTCCGTTTCCACCGCGCGCGAGAGCAGGTGGAAGAAATACGTCCCAACAGCCAGCCCGGCCAGGCTGAGCGCAATCCACAGCAGCAGCGCGCCAAACCCCGAGGTGCTCTCCACCAGCCGCGCCGGCCCGAACGGCGTCTCCAGCGGACCGCGATACCCCAGCAAACTGGGGATGCCCACCGGCAGCGAGCGCAGGGCGCTCAGCAGGTTGAACTGGTTGAGCGCGTTCTGCCAGGCCTCCTGCGCCACGGGCATCATCTCGCGCAGCGCGGGCTGGTTCATATTTGACAGGCGGCGTACGCTCTCATCCAGCGCCGGCTGGAACAGGTCGCGCACGCGCATGCGCGGCCCAAACCACAGCAGCAGGTCGAGCGCAATGGGGAAGATGAGCAGGTAAATATGGTTGGCCACGGTGCTGAACCCGCGCGAAAAGGCGGCGATCAGGCGCGGCGGCGCCTCAGTGGTAGGGGTGGGAGTGCTGTTCATGCCGAGGTATATTGTACCACCTACCGGTTCTCCGGCGGCGCGCCTGCGATAATTGGTTATGACACAGTCACGTTTTGTCTCGCCCGCGCAGCCGGATCGGCTTTGGAGGCACGCAATCTCGAGTAAAATAGGCATGTGGACGAGCGCCAAAATCTCCCCGACGTCAACCGGTTGAGCGTGCTGGCTGCCAGCATTTTGCTGGTGTATGCCCTCACGCCCTTCCTGCAAATCCCCGAAACCAGCTTGTCGATCCAGCTTCCCGGCTTTTTCTTTCAACTGCCGCTCACGGTCTACACCCTGGTATCCGTGCTGGTGGCGGTGCTGGCCGCCGCCGGGACGAGCTGGCTGCTCAACGATCACCCGCGTCTGGGGGATCAGCGCACCTACCAGCACTGGTTGCTGCCCGCGCTGACGGCGTGGGCCATCGGCGTGCCGTTGCAAACCCTGGAAGTAGGATTGCAGTGGTGGGCGGTGTTCGCCTTTGGCGGGGTGCTGCTGGTGCTGGTCTTCGTGGCTGAGTACATCGTGGTCGATATTGGCGACGAGCGCCAGGCGCCGGCCTCGGTGGGGCTGATCGCGGTATCGTTTGCGCTGTATCTGACGCTGGCGATTGCCCTGCGCGCGTCGGGGGTGCGGCTGTACCTGCTGCTGCCCGCGCTGGTGCCGGCCGTGGCGCTGGTGGTGGCGCGTTCGCTGTACCTGCGCCTGGGCGGGCGCTGGTGCTGGTATTGGGCGGCAGGCATCGCCCTGGCGGTGGGGCAGGTGGCCCTGGGCTTGCATTACTGGCCGGTGCAGCCGCTCAGCTATGGGCTGGCGGTCGCCGGGCCGGCCTACGCGCTTACCAGCCTGGCCAGCGCCATCGAGGAAGAGCGCAGCCGCACGACTTTGTGGATCGAGCCGGTGGTGTGGCTGGCGCTGTGCTGGGGACTGGCGGCATTGATTGGCTGAAATGGAACACATCCTGGTTCTACAACCCGAACAGTACGCCACCATGCTGGAGCACGTGCGCGCCGCCCAGCCGGAAGAGGCATGCGGCATTCTGGCCGGGAGCGGGTGCGCCGTCACGCGCGTGATCGCCATCACCAACAGCCTGCACAGCCCGGTGCGCTACCGCATGGACGCGCAGGAGCAACTCGACGCGTTGCTGTGGCTGGAAGATAACCAGCAGGAAATGCTGGCGATTTACCATTCGCACCCGGCCGGGCCGCCGCATCCTTCCGCCACCGATATCGCCGAGTTCGCCTATCCCCCCGCGCTGACCCTGATCTGGTCGCCGGGAGAAGCGGGCTGGCAGTTGCGCGCCTTTGCCATCGAGGGTGATCGTGTTCGTGAAGTTCGGGTACAGGTACGGGCGTAACATGCCCGTGGGCGTATCACGCCCGTGGGCGTAACACGCCCGTGGGCGTAACTTACCCGAGAATAGTGGGTTTTAAATTGGGAACGGACAGAAACAAATCATGCAGACGTTGACGGTTATTTTTCTCCTGATTGGGGCGTATCTCCTCGGGTCAATTCCATCTGGATTGATTATTGTCAAGTTAGGCACTGGCAAAGACGTGCGCCACGTCGGCAGCGGACGCACCGGCGGTACCAACGTGATGCGCGCGGCGGGCCTGGTGGCCGGGCTGCTCACGGCGCTGGCCGATTTTGGCAAGAGCTACCTGGCGGTGTATCTCACCCGCTGGCTGCTGCCCGACCTGTACTGGGTACAGGCGGTGGCCGGCCTGCTGTCGATTTTAGGGCACAACCATTCCATCTATCTGCCCGAGCGCAAGCCCGACGGCCGCTGGCATCTGCGCGGCGGGGCGGGCGGCGTGTGCACCGTGGGGGCGGCATTTGGATTGTGGCAGCCCTCGCTGCTGATCATTCTGCCGCTGGCCGCTCTGGTGTTTGTATTTGTCGGTTACGCCTCGGTCACCACCATCAGCGCGGCGGCCGCCTCGTTGCTGATTTTTGGCTACCGCGCGCTCACCGGCGTGGACCCGTGGGAGTACGCGGCCTACGGCGCGTTCGCGGTAGTGCTGGTGCTGATCGCCCTGCGGCCGAACCTCAAGCGCCTGCGCGAAGGCAATGAGCGCCTGGTGGGCCTGCGCGTGTATTTAAAAAAGCGCGCCGAGCGCAAACGCAACCAGACCCAATGATGTTAAAACCAAAAAGCCCCTTCGGGAGCTTTTTGGTTTTCTTATTCTTCTTGCCGCACCGGAGCGGCGGCGGTGGCCTCTTCGGCCTGGAGCTGGCGGTAGAGGGCGCGCAGGTTGCGGCGGTGGAGTTCTTCCGCCAGCCCGGACAGATGGATGCGGTTCTTGCCGCACGACTCGATGTCCATTGCCAGCAGCGCGTCCATCGGGTTGCGGCGGCGGGCGGCTGTGCGTACGCCCTTGCGGATGGCTGACAGGTACGCCAGATTTTCCTTCACGGCGTCTTCAATCTCGCCGCGCAGGATGATATCGCCGTGGCCCTGCACAATGTTCTCCAACCCCATCTTGCCGATCTTTTTGATCGTGGCCGCGCTCTCGTCAATATCCCCATCCACAATGTAGGGCAAGGGCATAAACGCGTCTCCGGCGAACAGCACGCGGTCTTCTTCCACCAGCACCGAGATCCCATCCGCCGAATGGCCGGGCGTGGAGAACAGGATCAGATTTTTCTTTCCCACCCGCAGCGTCAGGCGACCTTCGTGGAACGTCAGGTGCGGGGGAACCAGCTTGACCTGCTTGAAGATCGGGTTTTGTTTTTTCGCGGCTTCCAGCGCGGTCGCGCCTTTGGTCAGCATCAACTCCCGGCACAACGCGTGTCCAATGATCGTCGCGCCCGGGAAAAAGCTGTTGCCCCAAGTGTGATCGGCATGGTAGTGCGTATTGATAATATAGCGAACCGGAACATTCAATTCTTCTTCGATAAAACCACGCATCATCAGCGTTTCTTCCGGGGTAGCCAGCGTGTCGATGATGATCGCCCACTGCGGCCCGCTGATCACGCCGGCGGTTACCTGAGCGTACACTTCACTTTGAAACCAATATACGTTTTCTGAAACGCGTTCGCGCTGCATAGTCTGTCCTTGCGATAAAAATGAAGGTAATGGGGTATGGAGGGCGTTTCTGGCATCACCGTGCGCATTACCAGAAATCAAGGATAGCATAAACGATTCTAAATGTCAAAAAAATAAAAATTGTGTAAGGTAACTGTGCTAGAATCAAGAACGCGAACGATCCGCGGGTGGGATATCAGACGCTAGCTGGAAGATACGCGAGGGCATATGCTGCGAGCATTTTTCATCTTACTATCGAAGGCACGCTGGGCGCAACGCCTGATCACCGGATGGAGCTTCTCCTGGAAACTGGCTTCCCGCTTTGTGGCCGGGAACGTGCGCGCCGACGCGCTGCGCGTGGTGCGCGAGCTGAATGGGCACGGATTTCGCGTTACCCTCGATCCGCTGGGCGAAAACACCACCAGCGAGGCGGAAGCAAACCGGGCCACCGAGGAGATTCTGCTGCTGCTGCGCGATATTGAAAGCGAAGGGCTGGTGTCGGGGGTTTCGATTAAGCTCAGCCAGATCGGGCTCAACATTTCGGAGGACCTGGGGCGCCGTAACCTGGAGCGCGTGCTGGCGGCCGCCCGCGATTGCAACAACTTCATCCGCATCGACATGGAAGATTTCTCGATGGTGGATAAGACCCTTTCGGCGCTGCGCTGGGCGCAGGCGCAGGGCTACGAGAATGTAGGCATCGTCATCCAGAGCTACCTGTACCGCAGCGAGGCCGATGTGCGCGCGCTGTTGGATGAGGGTTTTCGCATCCGAATGGTCAAAGGCGCGTACCGCGAACCGGCCAGCGTGGCCATGCCCAAGAAAGCCGACGTGGACGCCAATTTCGACCACCTGACCACGCTAATGCTGACCCATACCCGAAACAGCCCCGAACTGCAAAGCGGCGGGCGCGTCCCGCCCATCACAGCGCTGGGCACGCATGACCTGCGCCGCATTGTCTTCGCGCAGGGGCTGGCGCAGCGCCTGGGGCTCGTCAAGCACGCCTTCGAGATCCAGATGCTGTACGGCATCCGGCGCGATCTACAGCATCAGCTTCACGCCGACGGCTACCCGGTGCGCATCTACGTGCCGTACGGTTCCGCCTGGTACCCGTACCTGATGCGCCGCCTGGCCGAACGCCCGGCCAACGTGTGGTTTATCCTTTCAAACTTCTTCCGCAAGTAGGCTGGTGGTGTGAGCGAACAGGAACAGCGGATCCCATTGGCAATTGTTACCGGCGCGGCGCACCGGTTGGGCCGCGGCATCGCGCTGGCGCTGGCCGCGCAGGGGTACGCAATCGGGCTGCATTACCACCGCTCGCGCGAGCAGGCCGTCCAGACCGCGGCGGAGATCGAGGCGCTGGGCGTAGCAGTACACCTGCTGCGCGCAGACCTGCGCCAGGAAGGCGAGATCACGAGCATGTTTCAGGCGGTAGCCGCGCTGCCAGGCGTCGAACTGCGCGTGCTGGTCAACTCAGCCGGGGTGATGGACCGCGGCGACCTGCGCGATATGCCCGTCGAGGAATGGGACTCCGCGCTGGACCTGAACCTGCGCGCGCCGTGGTTGTGCGCGCGCGAAGCCGCACGGTTGATGCACAGCGGTGGGTCCATCATCAACATCACTGATAGCGGCGCCCACCGCGCCTGGACGGGCTACCCGGCCTATACCGTCAGCAAGGCCGGGCTGGAGAGCCTCACCCGCCTGTTGGCGCGCAACCTGGCCCCTGCCGTGCGCGTCAACGCTGTGGCTCCCGGGTTGATCCTGCGCAGCGAGACGGTCAGCGAGGAGGAATGGGAGCGGCTGGCGCGGCGAATCCCGCTACAACAGCCGGGATCGCTTGTGTCAATCACGCAGGCAGTGCTATTCTTAGTGGAGAACGAATATATCACCGGCCAGACCATCGTGGTCGACGGTGGATACCAGCTGGTATGAGACATTAATGTATGAATGAACAGAGTACGTCAAGATTGGTATTGAAGAACCTCATTCGTCTGTCGCGGCCGGTCGACCTGCTGGCAGGCGTGTTCCTGTACGTGCTGGGCACAGGCATCGCCCATTTTTTGGGCTTTCCCATCAATTGGACCGTTTTCTGGATCGGTCAGGCCAGTATTATCTTTTTGCAGCTCAGCAGCTATTACCTCAAGGCCTACTACGACACGCCGCAGCCCGAGGAAACCGACAGCCCGGTGGACAACAAACCGGACGCGCCGCGCAAGGAGCCGAACGGGCAGCTTCCGCGCCAGGTGGTGCTGCAATCCGCGCTGGTGATGATGACCATCGGCGCGATGATGACGGTGATCCTGCTGTGGAGCGGCACGATCCAACCCCCGGCGTTCCTGTTTTTGGGGTTTGCCTTCCTGCTGGCGTTCTTTTACGCCGTTCCGCCCCTGCGGCTGGTGTATTCCGGCTACGGAGAACTGACCACCGCGATCCTGATGGCCAACCTGGTGCCTTCGCTGGCATTCTTGTTCCAGACCGGCGATCTGCACCGGCAGGTGGCCATGCTCACCTTTCCGCTGACCGCCCTGTACCTGGCCACCATCCTGGCCACCACGCTGCAAAAGTACGGCGCGGATGTGCGCTATGAGCGCCGCACGCTGATGGTGCGCATGGGCTGGCAGTTCGGCATGCACGTGCACAATATTCTCATCCTGATGACATACTTGCTGTTTGTGCTGGCCGCGCTGATGGACCTGCCCTGGTCGCTTACCTGGCCGGCGCTGCTCTCACTGCCGATCGCGCTCTACCAGATCTATTTGGTGATGCAGATCGCGCGCGGCGGAAAACCGCGCTGGAAGCTGCTTACTTTTACCGCCCTGGCCACCCTGGGACTGACCGTTTATCTGCTCAACCTGGCTTTGTGGACCAACTGAACCATGCCCGAATTTCTACATCTGCTGCCCCCGCCGCAGGCCCTGGCCCGGCTTCTGGAGCACCTGCCGCCGTCGAAACCTGAAGAAGAAATTGTTGATACCGCCGCCGCGCTGCGGCGCGTGACCGCCGGGCCGGTGATGGCATCCGAACCGCTGCCGGCCTTTCCGCGCAGCACGGTCGATGGCTTTGCCGTGCGCGCGCGCGACACGCACGGCGCCAGCGACAGCCTGCCCATGTATCTGACCCTGGGGGGCGAGGTGCCGATGGGCGCCGCGCCGGATTTTGCCCTGCAGCCGGGGCAGGCCGCGCTGATCCATACCGGCGGCATGCTGCCCGACGGCGCTGACGCGGTGGTGATGCTGGAATGGACGCAGGTCGCGCGGCAGGGGGAGATCGAAGTGCTGCGCGCCGTGGCCGGCGGCGAGAATATCATCCGCGCTGGGGAGGATGTTGCGCCCGGGCAGGAAGTGCTCCCCACCGGAACGCTGCTGCTGGCCCCCGAGATCGGCGGGCTGATGGCGCTGGGCATGTGCCAGGTGCGCGTGGCGCGCCGCCCGCGCGTGGGCATCCTCTCCAGCGGCGACGAGGTCATCCCGCCCGGCGAGCAGCCGCGTCCGGGCCAGGTGCGCGATATTAACAGCTACGCGCTCAGCGCGCTGGTGGAGGCCAATGGGGCGGAGGCCGTGCGCTACGGCATCATTCCCGATTCGGGTGATGCGCTGGAAGCGGCCGCGCGCGCCGCGCTGCGCGAATGCGACTGCTTGGTCATTACCGCCGGCTCCTCGGCCAGCACGCGCGACCTGACCGCCGAAGTCATCGGGCGGATCGGGTCGCCGGGGGTGCTGGTGCACGGCGTCAACGTGCGGCCGGGAAAGCCGACCATCCTGGGCGTGTGCGACGGCAAAGCCGTCTTTGGGCTGCCGGGCAACCCGGTCAGCGCGTTGGTGATCGCTGGCTTGTTTGTGGTGCCGGTGATCGAGCGCCTGCTGGGTCTGCCGCCCGGCCGGCCGCTCCCGGCGCTGCCGGCGCGGTTGGCGGTCAACCTGTCGTCACAGGCCGGGCGCGAAGACTGGGTGCCGGTGCGGCTGGCGCGCACCGCGCTCGGCTGGGACGCCGAGCCGGTGTTTTACAAGAGCAATCTCATCTTCAACCTGGCGCGCGCCGATGGGTTTGTGGTCATCCCGGCCGACGCCAATGGGCTGGCTGCGGGTGAAGCCGTGCAGGTGGTATTGGCCTGACATTCCAGCCGTCAAAGGAGCAAAGCAATGGGTGTGTATCTTCACGATATCCCTCTGGACCAGGCTCGCGAGCGCTTCCGGCAGGCGCTGGAAGAGGCCGGGCTGTGGGGCGTGATGGAAGTGGAAGAAATCCCGCTGACCGAGAACGCCGCTGGCCGCGTGCTGGCCGAACCGCTGTGGGCGCGGCTGTCTTCCCCGCATTACCATGCCTCGGCTATGGACGGCTTCGCGCTGCGCGCCGAAGCCACGCGCGGGGCCATGCCCTCCACCCCGGTCACGCTCGACCTGGGCTCTGAAGCCGCCTACGTCGACACCGGCGACCCGCTGCCTGACTGGGCCAACGCCGTGGTGCCGATTGAGAACGTCGAGCCGCTGGACGCGGGCGGCGGCATCAGCGCCGACCCGCGCGCGCCGGTGGCCATTCGCCTGCGTGCGGCGCTCACGCCCTGGTCACACGTGCGTCCGATGGGCGAGGACATTGTCGCCACGCAACTGGTGCTGCCCGCGGGGCAGGTGCTGCGCCCGGTCGACCTTGGCGCTGCCGCGGCCAGCGGCCACACGCTGCTGCGCGTCAGCCGCGCGCCGCGCGTGGCGGTGCTGCCCACCGGCACCGAGCTGGTGCCCGTCGGCTCGCCGGTGCGGCGCGGGGATATTATCGAATACAACTCGATAGTACTGGCGGCTCAGGTGCTGGGCTGGGGCGGCGTTCCCGAACGCTACCCGATCACCCCCGATATTCGCGGAGAAATCCTGGCGCGCGTGCAGCAGGCCGTTGATAGCAGCGACCTGGTGCTGATTAACGCCGGCTCCTCGGCCGGCGCGGAAGATTTCACCGCCGGCGTGGTGCAGGAATTGGGTGAACTGCTGGTGCACGGCGTGGCCGTGCGACCTGGGCATCCGGTCATTCTGGGTATGCTGCGCCGCTCAAACGACCCCGGACGGCGCGTGCCGGTGATTGGCATTCCCGGTTACCCGGTATCAGCCGCGCTGACCGGCGAAATCTTTGTCGAGCCGCTGCTGGCGCGCTGGCTGGGCCGCGCTGCCTCCGAGCCGGTGGAGGTGACCGCCACCATGACGCGCAAAGTGACCTCGCCGGCCGGTGACGATGACTACATGCGCGTGGTGGCCGGGCGGGTGGGCGAGCGCCTGCTGGCCGCGCCGCTCTCGCGCGGGGCAGGGGTCATCACCTCGCTGGTGCGCGCTGACGGCATCACCATTTTGCCGCGCGGTGTGCAGGGGCTGGAGGCCGGCGCGGATGTGCGCGTGCGGCTCTACCGCCGGCCGTCGGAACTGGAAAAGACCATCTTCGCCATTGGCTCGCACGACATGACCCTCGACCTGCTGGCGCAGTTCCTGGCTGAGCGTGACCGCCGCCTGGTCTCGGCAAACGTGGGCAGCCAGGGTGGGCTGGTGGCGCTGCGCCGCGGCGAGGCGCACCTGGCCGGCTCGCATTTGCTCGACCCACAGACCGGCGAATACAACCTGCGCTACCTGAAGGAATACCTGCCCGATACACCGGTGAAGCTGGTCACCTGGGTGGGGCGGGTGCAGGGGTTGCTGGTCACAGCCGGCAACCCGCGCGGAATCCACAGCCTGGCTGACCTGGCGCGCGAAGATGTGCGCTTCATCAACCGCCAGCGCGGGGCGGGCACGCGCGTGCTGCTGGATTATCACCTGGGCAAGCTGGGCATCCAACCCGACCACATCCGCGGGTACGATCAGGAGGAATACACCCACCTGGGCGTGGCCGCGGCGGTCGCTTCGGGGCGCGCCACCGCCGGGCTGGGCATCGCCGCCGCGGCTCAGGCGCTGGGGCTGGACTTCATCCCGCTGTTCAATGAGCGCTACGATCTGGTGATCCCGTGCGAGCACCTGCGCACCGGGCTGCTCGACCCGATCTTTGACCTTATGCACGATCCGGCCTTCCGGCTGGAAATTTTGAAGCTACCCGGCTATGATATAGCCGAAATGGGCAATGTCGTGCTGAACTGTTCCCAGCCATAAGTTGATTGTTCACCGTTTGAGGAGGGATTTGTATGCCAATTGAAGCCAACCAACCCGCGCCAGAATTCACCCTGGCAGATGACAGCGGAAACAGCGTGAGCCTGTCGGATTACCGCGGCCAGCCGGTGGTACTGTATTTTTACCCCAAAGATGACACCCCGGGCTGCACCACCGAGGCGTGCGCGTTCCGTGACGATTACAGCGCCTACGAAGGCGTCACCATTCTGGGCGTCAGCCCAGACGATGTTAAATCACACGCCAAGTTCAAGAAGAAGTACGCGCTGCCCTTCCCGCTGCTGGCCGACGAAGGCCACCATGTCTGCGACCTGTACGGCGTGTGGGGGCCCAAGAAATTTATGGGCAAGTCGTACGAAGGCGTGCTGCGCACCACGTTTTTGATCGACGCCGAGGGCAATATTGCCCGCGTGTTTGAGAACGTCAAACCCGCCGGCCACAGCACCGAGGTGCTGGACGCGATCAAGAGTTTGCAACAGGAATAAAAACAGGCCGCTTGCTCCACTGGCAAGCGGCCTGTTTTCTTAATGTTCCCCCTACCAGACCTTGAACCCCGGCGCGGTCAGGTTAATGTTCATAAACATATCCAGCAGGATCGGCCCGTAGCCGATCAGGATCAGCACCAGCGAGATGATAATCCACAGCTTGTAGTTATCCAGCCAGGCAGGAGTATGGCTTGAATCGACCTCGGCTTCGGCCACCGGCGCTTCCGGCACTGCCACCGCCGGTTTCTTGTTGAACACGGTGGAAAGGATCACCACAAAGTACAGCGTCGCCGCCACCAGCAGAATCGCACCGCCGATGGCAGTGATGATCCCCGGCAGTTCCCAGGTGGGCTGCACGTAGGTGGCGGTGGCCAGCGGCACCCGGCGCGGCACGCCCAGCAAGCCCAGCCAGTACATGCCCAACATAAACACGATCATGCCGCCAAACCAAGACCAGGTGGACGCCAGGGCCACGCGCGGCATGCGCAGGTCTTTCTTCATCAGGTGCGGGATCAGCCAGTAGCTGATGCCCATAAAGCCCAGTGTGGAGGTGGTCGCCAGCGTTACGTGGAAGTGCGCCGGCACCCAGGTGGTGTTGTGGATCACCAGGTTCAGGCTGGCCGAAGCGTTGATCACGCCGGTGATGCCACCGGTGAAGAACAGGATACCGCCCAATATCTGCGCTGCCACCGAAGGATCGTGCCAGTTTAATTTTTTAATCCAGCCGAACAGACCGGCGCCGCCCTTTTTCCGTCCGGCGCGCTCCAGCATCGCCACCACGGTAAAGGCAGTCATAAAGGACGGGATCACCACCAGGAAGGTCAGCACGGTGTGAATGTATTTCCATGCCACCGGCACGCCGGGGTCGGCAAACTGGTGGTGGAACCCCACCGGCGTCGACAGCACCAGGAACGACCAGAACGCCAGCCGCGCCAGCGGATCGCTGAACAGTTTGCCGCCCACCTGTTTTGGCAACATGCCATACCAGGATACATAGATCGGCAGCAGCCAGAAGTACACCAGGGGGTGTCCGGTGAACCAGAACAGCGTGCGGCTGAGCAGGACATCGGTCGCCGGAACCAGGTTGAGCGCCCACGGGATGACCAGGATGAGCATCTGCGCGGCGATCCCCAGGGTGCACAACTGCCACAGCAGCGCGTTCACAATCGAGCCGAACGCGATGATCGGCGTGCGCACGCCCGGGTTGTCTTTGCGCCATGCCGCCAGCGTGGCAAACTGGCTCCACCCGATCATCCACGAGCCAATCACCAGCACCGTCAACCCGATATAAAACAGCGGGTTAGCCTTCATCGGCGTGTAGTAGGTGTACAACACGCTGGCCTGATTGGCCAGCATGGTGTACCCGGCCATCAGCATCCCAACCAGCATGGCGATCAAGCCTGCCACCCCCAGGTTGAACCAGCGCAGCGGCCGGTTCAGCCCTTTGAGCACCGCGAAGGTATGGAAGCCGGTGATGAATAGGGTGGTGAACACCAGCGCGTTGAGCACGCCATGCAGCGTGAGGCCCTGGTAGTAGGAGCGGATCAGCGGTGCCAGGTAGGGATACAGGTTCAGGTCGGCGTGTTCGAAGGCCTGCAGCGGGCCGAGCGAGGTTCCAACCGCCAGCGCCAGCAGCGCCACGCCGAGTTGCCAACCGATAAAACGCTTTTCACGAAGAGCCATCTTCTTCCTCCCTCGGTTACGGTACGACGGTGATTGTTCCGGCCATAGCCTGGTGGCCTACGCCGCAATACTCATGGCAAGCATAGAAATACGCTCCCGGTTTGTCAAACACGTGGGTCACTTCGGATACCTGACCCGGCAAGATCATGATATTGATGTTGGTGCCTTCAATATAGATGCCGTGGGTCACATCACGGCTGGTGATCTTAAACGTCACTTCCGCTCCGGCCGGAACCGTAATCTCCTTGGGATTGAAGGCCCAGGTAAAAGCCAGCATGATGACCTGGTACTTGCCCGGCGCGACTTCATATACCCCCGGCTCATTAAACGGCGCCGTGGAAGCCACGGTGCGCGGATCAATCGTTCCGGCCGCGCCGGGAAGCTGCATGCCCGCGCCAAACCCCGCCAGGGCAATCGCCACCATCATCACCACCAGCGCGGCGATGGAAACCGCCATCCACATACGTTCATACCGGTTGACTTCCATGCTTATCCCCCTCCGCGCTGCAACATCAGAAGGTAAATTCCGCCCCAACTCATTGCCAGGATCACAATATACACCAGCAGAATGACGATCGTCCCTTTTGGCTCATCCTCGTGATTCATGTACCCTCCCACGTGATGCCTTGATAAACAACAACCCGGCCCTTGCGACGCGTAATTGCGAATAACATCACTGTCATGCCGCAAGACCGCTACCAATAAGGCCGGGTTGAACATATCCAAATACCCGGTTGGAAAACCGGGCAGATGGATTCACCTGCTATCGATAATTGTACAGGTTAATTTAATTTGTTCGCTGTTTCTGTCACGGGTACTGAGAAGAGCGGAACTTTTTGGTAGACCTGGTTCAACTGGCTGAGCGTAATGGTGGAAAGCTGCCGGACGATGGTGGCCTGCAGTTCAGACCAAACAACCTGGTTCGGGCCAGCGGGTGTCTCGTCATCCGCCTGCGGATTGACGTCTACTTTCCCTTCCAGGGTCTCAACAATATCCAGGACAGTGATGGAGTCGGCGGGCTGGTTAAGCCGAAGCCCGCCCCGGGGGCCGGGGGTGGCTTTAATCACGCCAGCCTGCATCAGGGTGTGTCCAATCTGATGCAAAAACGGCAGTGGGATTTGCAGCTTTTCAGCGAGCGAAGCGGTGGACTGGGCGCGGTTGTCTGTCTCGGCGGCAAGAGCAACCATTAACTGCAGCCCGTAATCAAGACGGCGGCTAATGCGGAACATGACTTTAACCTCTAACGAACAGGAATATGGGATGTTGGTATGGTAAAAATACCGGATAATTCTTATCGATGAAAGTGACAATTGTCACCGTTTCGCATGTATGATGCTCCTTGAAATCTGATATTGTTTCTCTCAATAGGTAACTGTCGAACAGCGGCAGCGCCGTGCGCGCGACGTTTCCGGGAACATCGAGTAAAATTAGGCTATGCGCGCCACATCCTCGCTTCGCAGACTTCCGGTTTGGGCTTACCAGGCAGCGGCATTCCTGGCCGCGTGTCTGCTGCAATTTCTCTTCTGGTCGCAGATGTGGCGCGAGGACGGCTGGCCGCTCCCGCTGGTGGCCGCCGGTTTGCTTATTTCCGTTCTGGCTGCGGCGGTGACCGGGCTGGTGGCGCGCATCTGGCGCGACCAGATGGAGCTGAAACAGCGTCTCGGGCAGGCCGAAGATCAACTGCAAACCTGGAAAACCTACCTGGGCGGTTCGCAGCAGATGGATCTGCGCCTGCAGGAAGCCACCAGCGAGCAGCAGGTGATGGACACCGCGCTGGGGCTGATCAGCAAGCTGAGCGGGGCGCGCGGCGTGTCGTTTGTTCCCTTGGACGAATGGGGCCAGCCGCTGCCCGCGTACACCCACGGCAAACTCCCGCCGGCGGTGGTGCGAGCCTGGAACGAGCATTTGCTGTCTTCTGGCGTGCGCGAAGCCTGCCGCGACTGCATCAAGCATGAATCGGAGGCCGGTGAGGCCTGCCCGCTGCACGGCGGTCCGTTTAGCGAAGTGTCGGGCATTTCCTGCTTTCCGGTCATGCGTGGTGGGCGCATGCTGGGCATGGTCAATTTGTACCGCGGCGGAATGCCGCCCCTCAATGAAGAGCTGGTGGGTTACCTGCGCGGGCTGGTCAATGAAGCCGCGCTGGTGGTGGAAAGCATTCGCCTGCGCAACCGTGAAATGAACACGCTGCGCCAGGTGCAGGCGCTGCGCCCGGTGAAATCGGATTTGCAGGGGCTGCTGGCGCTGCTTTTGGAAGGCATTCAACAGGCGATGGGTGTGGAAGCCATCCAACTCCAGGCGCGCGGTTCGGGCGATGATCGCCAGCCGCCGGTGCTGCTGGAGCTTGGCGATTTGGAACTGCTGGCCCAACCCGAGGCGGCGCGCGCCCGCGAGTGGGTCATCGCCAACCGGGAGCCGTATGTTCCAGTCCCGGGCGGGAGCGGCGCCTTTGCCTGCCTGCCGCTGGCCCGGCCGGGTGACGCGCTTCAGGGCACGCTGCTGCTCGCCGCGCGCGAGCCGCTGCGGCTGGACGAGCACGGCATCGCCATTTTACAGTCCGCGGCCGACCAGGCCACCTTGATGATCGAAAACGAGCGCGAGATGCTTTCGCTCGAATACCGCACGGTGATCCAGGAGCGCGCCCGCCTGGCGCGCGAAATCCACGACGGGCTGGCGCAGACCCTGGCATTTCTCAAGCTGCAGTCGGCGCAGATGCAGATGTATCTGGCGCAGGGCAATTTCACCCGGCTGGGGCAGGTGATGAAGCAGAACTATGATGAACTGGCGCGGGCGTATCTGGAGACGCGCGAGGCGATCGACAACCTGCGCCTTGCCCCCGAGCATGGGCTGGCGGCCTGGATGGACCAACTGGTGGACGAATTTGAAGCCAGCAGCGGCCTGCCGGTCGAGCGGTTGTATCACGACGTGCCGCAGGAACTTTCCCCCGAGGTGCAGGCGCAGATGATCCGCATTGTGCAGGAAGCGCTAAGCAACATCCGCAAGCACGCCAAAGCCACGCGCATCGAGGTGGAGCTGCGTACCTGGAACGGCGATCTCGTGCTGGAGGTGCGCGACGACGGCCAGGGCTTTGCCCTGGAAGATGTGTCGGGTCTGAGCAAATACGGCCTGCGGGGGATGCAGGAGCGCGCGGAGTTGATTGGCGCCGATTTTCAAATGATCAGCAAAGAGCAGCAGGGCACTACGGTGCGCCTGAGCCTGCCGATGCGTTCGCGGGAGACGTGGTAATGAGCACAACGGGGATCAAGCTGGTGGTGGTGGATGATCACGCGCTGTTCCGGCGCGGTCTGGTCGGGCTGCTCGACGGCATGCCCGAGTTCCAGGTGGTTGGTGAAGCCGGAAACGGGCAGGAAGCCATGGCCGTGATCGAAAAGCACAAACCCGATATCGTTTTATTGGACGTGAATATGCCGGTGATGGACGGGGTCACCACAGTGCAGATGCTGCGCGGGCGTTCCGCGCCGGTGCGCATTCTGATGCTGACCATCTCGCAGAACGAAGACGATCTGTTTGGCGCCATCAAGGCTGGGGCGGACGGCTACATCTTGAAAAACGCCGAGCCCGATGACCTGCGCGACACGCTGCTGCATATCGCGCGCGGCGAGCGCGTGCTGGCGCCTGAAGTCACCGGCGCGGTGCTCAAAGCCTTCTCGCGGCTGGTCAGCCACGAACAGGCCCCTCTGTTAAGCGAGCGCGAGCTGGAAGTGCTCAACTGCCTGTCCAGCGGGCAAACCACCCAGCAGATTTCGAGCAACCTGTTCATCTCTGAAAATACAGTCAAGACCCACATCCGCCACATTTTGGAGAAGCTGGAAGCCTCCAACCGCACTGAAGCGGTGAGCAAAGCGCTGCAGTTGGGGCTGATCCAGAAAACCGGTTAATCGGTGGATAACAGTTGAATTGCGAAGGAACATGTAGGTTGGGTTGAGCCTGAAGGGTCACGATCGAGAATTTTCCTCGTAGGCGAAACCCAACGCTTTTTGCGGCCTTGGGAAGAGCGTTGGGTTTCGCCTACCATCGAAATTCGTGATTGTGGCTCCTCAGGCTCAACCCAACCTACATCATCGCGATTCAATCTTTTCGCGCTTTTTCCCTGCGGCGGGTGATATCAGAATCACCCGCCTGTTGTTTTCTTTTAACCCTTCCACCGGAATGCGATTGATGACAAATACAATCTTATTTGATACATTAACCGTTAAGGAAATGATTGTATGAATGCTCTGAACCACCGCCCCCCGCGCCGCATACTGATCGCATCCGCCAATCCTTTGTTCAGCAAGGGACTGCAGGGCATGTTTTCGGAATGGTGGACGCAGCCGGTTCCGGAAATGCGGCTGGCCTCGAGCATGGCCGCCACCGTGGAGGCGCTGCAAAGCTGGATGCCGGATCTCGTGGTGGTGGATTACGACGACCACAACATCAACCGCGCCGAGTTTCTCAATCATTACGTGGCCAGCGATGTGCCCATGCAGGTGATGCTGGTTTCGCTGCAGGAGAGCGGGGAAGTGGTGGTCTATGACCGCCGTACCATGACCCCGGCCGAGGTGCAGACCTGGTTTCAGCCCGATCAACCGCAAGCCTCACAACCGCGGCCAGCGCAGCCGCACGCTGGGCGCAGCGAACTGCTGCGCCCGCGCTGGGTCATCCTCACGCTGCTGGTGCTGCTGGCGGTGGGCGTGTTCATCCGCCTGGGTTTCTGGCAATTGGACCGGCTGGCCGAGCGGCGAGCGCGTAACGCGCAGATCCAGACCCAATCCAGCCTGCCGCCGCTGGACTTGAATCGGGAAATGCCCGCCCCGCCCGAACTGGCGCAGATGGAATATCGCATGGTGACCGCCACGGGCATGTTTGATCCCGCTGGGGAAGTGCTGCTCAGCAACCAGCCCTGGCAGGGGCGCGTGGGCGTGCACCTGTTGACGCCGCTGCGCATGGAAAATGGCCAGACCCTTCTGGTCGACCGCGGCTGGATCCCCTACGAAGAACGAGACCCCCAGGCGCGGCAGAAATATGTCCACGCCGGAACCGCCACGGTGACGGGCATGCTGCGCGCTTCGCAGCCCATTCGCGGCCAGGGGCAGAACGCTCCCGGCGCCTTTACCCAGGTGAACATTGATCTGATCAGCCAGTCGACCAGCCAGGAACTGCTGCCGCTGTACGCCGTCCAGGCTCCTGAGCCGGGGTCGAGCGCGCTGCCGTACCGCGTGCTGCCGGAAGTGGAATTGAACGAAGGCCCGCACCTGGGGTATGCCATGCAGTGGTTCTTTTTTGCCCTGGTGCT
>CALDSL010000432.1 GCA_937920255.1 uncultured Anaerolineaceae bacterium
ACCACCAGCAGCAGCGCGGCCAGCGCCGGCAGCCACAGTGTGCGCTGCGCCAGCAGCCAGCCGTCGCGCAGCCGCAGCCGCGCGCGCAGCCGGTTCAGGTGGGTAAGCAGTTCGTTTTCCACGGCTAGTTCATCCATTCCGGGCCGGTCTTGCCGGTGATCGTCCAGACGCCGTTTTCATCCCGGTTGAGGATATAGCGGCGGCCGGAGCCCATGCCGCCCGTCAGGTTCACGCTGCCGGAGACCAGCATGGAGCCATCTTCGCGTTCGTAAATCACGCCCACCATCACGAACATCGTGCCGGGCTGGATCTCGCCCGTTTTTTCCACGCGCGGCGCGATTTCCGGTGAATCGACCCAGGCCATGGGCGGCGTCAAATCCTGCAGCAGGTTAAAGACCGTATCCTGCAGTTCCTGGCTCAGCGGTTCGGTCACCACGCCGTTGGCCAGCGGGTCACCGGCGCGGTCGTCAGCCTGGTTGAGGACGAATGCTCCGCTAAATTCCGGGCCTTCCGCCGGCGCGTTGTTATCCACCATTACCAGCTGGCGGATGACGGCAGCATAGATCGCGGCGCGGTCTTCGTCGCTCAGGTTGGTCGCCGGGCCGTTGACCATCACATCGTCGGTTTGCTGCGGCATCACCGGCACGGCTGGCTCGACAAACGCGCCGGGCATGGCCGGGTCGGTAGTGTTGGCAGCCGGCGCGCGGTTCCATTCATAACGCGGGGCGGTGCCCAGGAATGCCGCCGCCAGCAGAGCTCCGAACAGCAGCAGCGAGCCAATGTTCCGCAGGGCTTCGCCGCGGGTGAACTTCCAGCGGTGCGAGGGACGCACCAGCCGCGCCGCCAGCAGGTACAGCACCAGGGTCAACCCGGCGTAAAAGGCCAGGCCGTAGTGGTACAGTGGGCGCGGGATCGAGGTCATGGAAACCGGCGTGACCGCGCTGCGGAAGGCCCACCCGCCGATAAGGGGCAGGATGTCCAGCGGGCCGCCATAGGTGGCGTTGAACGGCGCGAGTACGCCGGCCAAAATCGAAATCGGGCTGAAGGGCAGAATACCGCGCGGCATTTCGCCCTGGTTGGTGATGGCCATTACCGCGGCGACCACCAGCGGCACAAAGTTGAGCGCCAGCACCACCAGCAGGCTGGCGATGGTGGCGCGCCCGGTGCGGGCGAACAGTGCCGACATGAACAACCCCAGCACGCCAAATGACACCGCCAGCGCCAGCAGCACCAGCAGCGCCTTGAACATATCGCTTGGGCTGACCCCGCCGAAGATGAAGATCAGGCTGGCCAGCGGTACGGCGGCGAACAGCAGCAGGAACACATAGCTGAGCGCCGAGAACAGCTTGCCCCACAGGATACTGCTGGGGCTGAGCGGGGTGGCCTGCAGCATTTCGTAGGTCTGCTTCTCGCGCTCGCCGCTGATCGCCCCGGCCGTCACCGCGGGGGTGATGAGCGAGATGATCGCCAGTTCCAGGTAAGCCAGCACGGTAAACAGCGACTGGCCGATGCGCGGGCTGACCACATCGTATGAGAATTCGGACACCGAGAGCATCACCTGCAGCAGGGCATACATCAGGCCGGCGGTGAGCACCAGCGTCACCGTGAGGGTGATGAAGGCGCGCCCGCCGCGCATACGCGAGCGCAGCTCCTTGACGATGATGGGGTTCATTTGCAGGCGGGATTTGACCGCGTTCATGCCACTTCTCCTTTCGTCAGGCTCAGGAACAGCTCTTCCAGCCCGGTGTGGTCTTCGGAAAAGCCGGCTACGCGCACCTTGTTCAGTACCAGCGTCTCCAGCAGCCCGGCCACCGATTGCTCGTCGCCTTCAAAGTCCAGCTCCAAATCCTGAACAGCGGTGGTTTCGGGGCCTTCGAGGCGCAGGACCTCGCCCACCCCGGGGTAGCCGCGCAGCACGCGCTCAGCCTCGTCCGCATCGGAGAGCACCCGCACGTTCAGCCGCCTGCCGCGCTGCACCCGGCGGCGGATTTCTTCCATCGCGCCGCTGGCCACCAGATGGCCTTTCTCAATGATGCCGATCGAATCGCATAGCTCGGCCAGCTCGCTCAGGATGTGCGAGGACAGCACCACGGTCTTACCCATCGCGCCCAGTTCGCGCAGCAACTCGCGCATCTCCACCCGCGCGCGCGGGTCCAACCCGGAGGCGGGCTCGTCCAGCAGCAGCACGGCCGGGTCGTGCACCAGGGCATGGGCCAGGCACAGGCGCTGGCGCATACCGCGGCTGAGCGTCTGCACGTAGGCGTCGCGTTTGTCTTTCAGATCCACCAGTTCGAGCAGCTCGTCCACCACCTGGACGCGGCGTTTGGCCGGCAGGTTGTAGCAGCGCGCGAAGAAATCCAGATATTCCCACACCACCAGGTCATCGTACACGCCGAAAAAGTCGGGCATGTAGCCGATCTGCCAGCGCAGTTCCTGCC
>CALDSL010000433.1 GCA_937920255.1 uncultured Anaerolineaceae bacterium
GACGCGCCCAGCACCGCCGCCGCGTTGAGCAGGTTGACCGGGATCGAAGCCAGCGCCGGCTGCAGCGTGCGCACCACAAACGGCAGCGCCACCAGACTATGCGCAATCGGAATCAACGCCGGGAACGAGCGCACGTCGATGGGTGGGCGGTTGAACACGATCACGTAACCCAGCCCCAGCGTCACCGCCGACGCTCCCAGCGGCAGCATCAGCAGCGGGTCGAGCACGCGGTTGATCTTCGAGCGCCGCGCCAGGGCGTACGCCGCCAGGAAACCCATCACCAGCGACAGCGCCACCGTGCTGCCCGCGTACACCAGCGAATTGCGCGCCGCCTGCGCCGGCGGTACGTAGAACAGCGAACCGCGCCGGTTGACGAACAGTTCGCGGTAGTAATCCAGCGTCAGGCCGGTCATCACCTCGCCGCGCTGGCCACGCTCGGCTTCCAGCCGCGTGACCGAACGCGCCGCCAGCGCCGCCAGCGGCGAAACCAGCAGCAGAAAAACGCCAACCGCCAGCAGCGCCACCACCAACCGCTGCCGCCAGGTGACCGGGCGGGTGGTGCCCTCGCCCTGCAGCCGCGGCGAGAGCGGCACCACCTCGCGCCCGCCCAGCCGGCTGTAGGCCAGCGTGATCAGCAGCGTGCAGGCCAGTTGCACCGCCGAGAGCACCCCCGCCAGCGGCAGGTTGAGCATCTGCAGCGCCTGGATGTAGATTTCGACCTCAATCGTGGCGTAGCGCGGCCCGCCCAGCAGCAGGATCACCCCAAAGCTGGTGAAATCGAACAGGAACACCAGCAGCGCCGCCGAGAGGATCGAGGGCATCAGCAACGGCAGGGTCACCTCGCGCAGCGTGCGCAGCGGCGAGGCGCCCAGCACGCGCGCCGCCTGCCCCAGGCGCGGGTCGAGCTGCGCCCAGGCCGTGCCCACCATGCGGATCACCACCGTGGTGTTGTAAAACACGTGCGCCAGCAGAATTGCCCCCAGCGAGTTGAGCAGGCGGATGGGTGGCGTTGCCAATCCAAAGGCATCCATCAGGAACAGGTTGGCCAGTCCGCGCGGCCCCAGCAGTGCGTTGAAGCTGGCCGCCACCACCACGGTGGGCATGATGAACGGCAGCGTGGTCAGCACGCGCAGCAGGCGCTTGCCGGTGAAGTCAAACCGCGCGAACAGGTAAGCCGCGGGCAGGCCGGCCAGCATGGTCAGCAGCATCGAAAGCAGCGCCTGCCACAGGGTGAACCCCAGCGCCCGCGCCACTACCGATCCGCCGCGCGCCCCATCCACCAGCGGCGCCTCGGCCGCGATACGGAAGATGGCCCCCAGCGGGTAGAAGAAGAACACCAGCAGGAACACCAGCGGCAGCACCCACAGCAAGAGAAGCTGGCGGGTGCTGCCGCGGCGCTGCGTCCAGGTGGCTTCGTCGCTCACCGCAGCACGGTCTCCGTCCAGGCCTGGATCCACTCCTGGCGGTTGGCGGCGATATCGGCGTAGGGTAACTGCGCGGGCTGTTCGGCGGCCTGTGCCCATTGCTCAAACGCTTCCGGCAGCTTCGCGTTGCGGTTGACCGGGTAGACGAACATCTGCAAAGGCATATCCTCCTGGAAGGGCACCGAGAGCATAAATTCGACAAATTTTTCGGCGGCGGCGCGGTTGGGCGTGCCGCTCAGAATACCTACAAACTCGACCTGCCGGTAGCAGGTGCCGGGCGCCACAATTGAGGCCGTGGGGGCTTCGTCCAGCGGCGTGGAAGCAAAGACCACCTCCGCGGCCGGGCTGGATCCGTAGGACACCACCATCGGCTGCGGGCCGCGCCCGGACGAGCCGCTGAAGTTGGAATAATAGGCGGTCTCCCAGTCGTTGACCACCACCACTTCATTGTCGCGCAGACGCTGCCAGAAGTCCAGGTAACCGTCCGCGCCAAACTGGGCCACGGTAGCCATCAGGAACGCCAGCCCAGGCGACGAGGTGGCCGGATTTTCGACCACCAGCAGCCCGCGGTACTCGGGTTTGAGCAAGTCTTCCAGCGAGGCGGGCAGCGCCAGATTGTTATCGGCGAAATAGGCCTTGTCGTAATTGATGCACACGTCGCCGTAGTCCACCGGCAGGGCGCGGTTCTGGTCGTCCAGTTTGAATTCGTCGTCGATCTCGTCAAGCATGGGTGTGTCAAACGGCTCGAAGATGCCCTCCTCCAGCGCGCGCGAGAGGAAAGTGCTGTCCACGCCATAAAACACGTCTGCCAGCGGGCTGTCTTTGGAGAGCACCGCGCGGTTGACCGCAGCGCCGACATCGCCGCCCTTGACGAACGAGACGCGGATATTATTGGCCTGCTGGAATTCTTCCACCAGGCTTTCACTGATGGCGAACGAGTCGTGCGTCAGCACGGTCAGCGTGGCCGGTTCGCCCGAGGGCGCGGTCGGCGCCGGGGCGGTGGGTTCTTGCGCGCCGCCCCCGGCGCAGGCTGCCAGCAGCACGGAAATGAGAAGAAAGGTCGATAGTATGACCGGTTTTGTTTTCATAATACTCCCTCTTGATAATGCGGTTTTTGGTTTGTGTCTTTTCAAGGCACTCCATTTTCAAACGGCCGTCGCAGAGACGCAAGATCTTGCGTCTCTAACTCGCCAATGTTGCATCCAGATGCACGCACAGCAGCAGACCGCTTTCCAGCGAAACGACTGCGCGCGAACCGAGCATCACGTTGCTGATGCCGCGCGTGCGGTACGGTAGCAGGTCTTCGTCGCGCAGCGGGTATTGCAGTCCCTGCGTGCGCACGCCGCGCGCCGCGCCAAACAGCGGCAGCAGCGAAATCAGGTCACCGGCGCGGCCTTCGATCTCGCGCTCCCCGCGGATGAGGAAGATCTCGGTTCCCGGCTGGATGATGCGCGCGTCCAACCCTTCCAGCGCCGGGTGCGCCAGCAGCGACAGGTTGCCCAGCAGGTGGTCCACCCGCCCGCCCAGCGCGCCCACCAGCAGGATGGTGGTGTAGCCATCAGCGCGCGCTAGGTCGAGCGCCAGTTCCAGGTCGGTCTCGTCTTTCTCGGGCGGATAGCGCAGCACGCGCCCGCCGGCGGCGCTCACCCAGTCGATCTCTTCATCCGTCACCGAGTCCAGATCGCCAATGAGCACGTGTGGAGCGCGTACCAGCGCGCGCGCGTGTCGCAGACCGCCGTCCACCGCCACCAGCCAGTCATCCGGCTGTAGCATGTCTGCCAGCGCCGCCGGTTCCTCCAGCACGCCGTTGACAAAAATCACCGCTCGTTGAGCCGCCATAAACAAATACCCCTCGCTGGCGAGGGGCAGGAAATGCTGCTTGTCTGCTATCGTCCCTCCGCCGGCATTATCCGGATCAGGTCATAAGGGTCGAGGACTGCGCAGTCCTCCTCTCAGCCTGGCGCACCAGGCTCCCCGGTTGTGTTGCCTAAAGTATAGCCTGCCGTATACTCTATGTCAAGCAAAGTCAAATGCTGTAACACGAATAGGAACGAATGAGCCGAATGGCACGAATAAAACTTAATAAGTTCTATTCGTGCCATTCGGCTCATTCGTTCCTATTCGTGTTAAGCTCTTCTTTCACTACCAGAAAGAAGCTTTACCGTACCCGACGCTTCCATTCTTCCTTCAATTGCAGTTGCCGCGGGCTTTCGCCGGAGGCGAGCGTCAGAAAGTCCATCATCAGCCGATTGAACTTGCTGCTTTCATCCAGCATGGGGAAATGCCCCGACTGCTCGAAGCTGACCGCGTGGGTCTGCTCCGGCAGGTTGGCAATCTGCTCCAGCCGCGGCGGTTCCACCGCCGCGTCCATCTGCCCGTTCACCAGCAGGCAGGCGGTCTTGAGCTGCCGCCAACAGTCGGGCAAGCCTAAACCCGCCAGCGCCGTGAGCGAGGTCTGGATCGCCTGCGGGTCGCTCTTGGGCGCGTCGACCCGCACCGGCTCGACCAGCGGGTTGCGACCCAGCAGCCAGTCGGCCAGATCCTGCGGTGAGGCAGTGCGCAGCCGGCCGCTGACCATGTTCTCTTCCAACGGCACACCCACCGCCATAAATCGGTCCACCACCTGCGGCAGGCGCTGCGCGGCCTGCATCGCCACCAGCCCGCCCAGCCCATGCCCGATCAGCGCTACGCGGCCAATACCCATTTCCTCCAAAAACGCTTCCAGCAGGGCGCACTGCTGCGCGACGCTGTAGCGGCTGCGTTCTTTGGCCGTATCGCCAAAACCCCACAAATCGAGCGCATATGCGCGGTACTGCACCGAAGCCGCCTGCATCACCGGAATCCAGTAGCGCCAAGAGCCCACCCAGCCGTGCAGCAGGATCAGCGGCCTGCCCCGGCCGAGCACCTCGTAATGGACGATCTCCTGATTCAGCAGGACGACACTCATGCAGGTTCCCCTACCGCGAAGTTTGCTGCGCCAGCAGCCCAGCCACCCGCTGCGTCAGCTCGTCGGGCGCAAAAGGCTTCAACAGATATTCGCTCGCCCCGGCATCCAGTCCGGTGCGGATCTCCGATTCCTGCCCCTTGGCCGACAGGAACACCACGGGAATGTGTCGGATGGACGGTTCGCTCTTGATCTTCTCACAGGCTTCATAACCGGTCATGCGCGGCATGCGCACGTCCATCAAAATCAAATCCGGCGGGCTGGCCAGGGCCGCGTCCACCGCCTCCGCGCCATTGGGCACGGTGGTCACCTCGTGACCGGCAAAGCGCAGCGTAAAGCCGATCAGCTCGCGGATATCCGGTTCATCTTCTGCTACCAAAATTCTCGCCATAGTACCACTCCATTATTGAGAGTCCATCACCGGCAGGCTGAAGGAGAAGATCGACCCTTCTCCGCGCTCGCCGCTGGATTGGAACCAGATACGGCCACCGTGCATTTCCACCAGCGTGCGCGTGATCGCCAAACCCAGCCCGGTTCCGGCGGTGGCCAGCACCAGCGGGTCTTCGCCACGGTAGAAGCGCTCGAACACGCGCTTCTGCTCGTCCGGGGCGATGCCGATGCCGTTATCGCAAATATCCACAATCACTTCACCTTCCCCGGCGCGCATGCGTATGGTCACCTGGCCGCCGTCGGGGGTATAGTTGTAACCATTGCTCACCAGGTTGCCCAAAATCTGGCGCACGCGTTCCAGGTCGCCGCGCACCGCGGGCAGATTCTCGGGAATATCCAGCGCAAAGTTCATGCGCTTGTTTTCCTCGCGCGAGCGGCGGGTGATGTCGCTGATCACGTCGTCGGCGATGGCGCGCATTTCCAGCGCGCGCAGCGAGAGCGTCACCCGGCCGGATTCGATCTTGGACACGTCCAGCAGATCGTTGACCAGCACGCTCAGCCGTTCGGTGTTGCCGCGCACTATCTCGAGGAAATGGCGCACGCGCGGGTCGATATCGCCCGCCGCGCCCATCAGCATGATGTCCACGTAGCCCTTGATCGAAGTCATCGGCGTGCGCAGTTCGTGGCTGACGTTGGCCACAAATTCCGACTTCAGCCGGTCGACCTGCACCTCGTGGGTGATGTCGCGGAAGATGGACACCGTGCCCAGGAACTCCGAGCGCAGGATCACCGGCGCCAGGTGCACCGAAACCACGCGCCCGTTCTCCAACTCCAACTGCTCGGCGTAGGTCTCGCCCTCGGGCTCGTTGTCGGTATCCTCCGACCAGTTGCGGATCGTCTGCATCCAGGCCGAGGCGGCCTTGCCAAACAACCCGCTGAACTGGTCCAACGAGCGGCTGACCACCTGCCCAGCATCCAGGCCCAGAATACGCTCGGCCGAGTTGTTGAACAGGGTGATGATGTTGTCGTAATCGGTCACCAGCACGCCGTCGGCCACGGCTTCCAGAATGGCGCGCGAGCGGCTGGCTTCCACCTGCTGTTCGCGCAGCATCCCGCCCAGGTTTTCGGCCTGGTCGCGGATCAGGTTGAACAGGTCGGCGTTATTGAGCGCCAGGCTGATCTGCCGCGCCGTGGCTTCCACCAGGCGCAGCTGGTCGTCGCTGAAGAAATCGGGCTGCGCGTGCAGCAGCATCAGGCAGCCGAGCACGTCCTCGCCCAGCATCAACGGCACCGCCAGCGCGCCGCGGAAGGCGGGCCTTCCCCAGCGCGGCTCGGCGTGCACGTCCGCCAGCAGAGCCGGCTGGCGTGCACGTGTCACGCTCCTGGCGATCAACTGGTCGGCGCGCGGGCCATCGGCGGTGCGCACGCCCGCCAGATCGCTGCCCACGTGATACACCCTGCCGTCATTGGAGAGCGTGATCAACGCCTGCTGCGCCCCGGTCGATTCCGACAGGGCGTTCAGCGTGCGGTTTAGCACCAGGCTCATATCCAGGCTGGCGGAAAGCTCCGACACAATCCGCAGCAGGGTCTGCGAGTTATGGTGCTCACGGCGCACCTCGGCGGTGCGGGCTTCCACGCGCTGTTCCAAGTCTTCGGTCAGGCGGCGGGTTTCGGCAAACAGGCGCGCGTTCTGGATGGCGGCAGCAGCCTGATTGCTGATGGTGCGCGCCAGTTCCATCTCCTGCGGCGTAAAGCGCACCTCGCGCGCCGAGCCCAACAGCAGCCAGCCGAGCAGATCGTCGCCCGAGAGCAGCGGCACCACCATCAGCGAATGGATACCGCGCGGCGCGAGGTAGATCGGCGCCAGCGCCGCCAGGTCCGGCTCGCGCTGCGCTTCGCTGGTCATAAATAATCCACGCGATTCCGTCAAATGGTCAAACAGCGCCACCGGCGGCAGCGCCAGCGGAAGCGCGTCGGTTTCGGCCGGCACTTCGGTTCGCAGCAGCGCAGCGCCGCCATCCAGCAGCACCGCGGCCACGCGGTCAACGCCCAGCGCGCTGAGCAGTTCCTGCGCGGTCAGTTTGAGCGCCCAATCCGCGTCCAGCGTGGCACCCAGCGCGCTCGACAGGCGGTTGAGCAGCCCCAGCCGGCGCGAGCGCTCGTCCAGTTGGGCGGCGCGGCGCTCGCTCTCTTCAAACAGCCGGGCATTATCCAGCGCCACGGCCGCCTGGCTGGCAAAGGTGGTGGCCGCGCGCAGGTCGTCGTCAGTGTAGAACTGCGCTTCCACCTTGTCCATGGCGATCACGCCGCTCAGCTCGCCCTTGACGATCAGCGGGATGCCCAGCCAGGAAACCCGTTCCGGCTCGTCCAGCGAGGGGAAGCGCGGATCCAGGCGCACGTCCGGCACGCAAATCGGGCGCGCCGATCCGGCCATTTCGCGGAACAACTGGCTGTCTTCCACCGCCACCGAAAGTCCCACCAGGGTGTCGTCATTTTCAAAGCCGCGCGCGGCGGCCACGCTGAGCGAGCCACCCTCCCGCAGCCACAGCGTGGCGGTATCGTAGGCCAGCACCTCGCCCAACTGATCCAGCAGCGAGGAAATCAGGTCTTCCGAGCGCAGGCTGGTGGTGATCGTCCCGGCCACGCGGGTTAGCGCGGCCAGCTGCGCGGCGCGGCCCTCGGCCGACTGCACCAGGCGTGCGTTTTCCAGCGCCAGCGCGGCCTGATGCGCCATGGCCAGCGCCATGTTTTCGTCTTCTTCCGAGAACAGCGCTTGGGATGAGAAGTTCTCCAGCGTCAACACGCCGGCGGTGTGCTCGGCCAGTTGCACCGGCACGATCAACATCGAGACCGGCAGCCGACCGCCCGTGGCGCGGCGGTAGCGCAGCAGGTCGTCGGCGGGCAGGTTGTAATCGCGGGCAAAATGCACCTCGGGCACGCGCTGTGGTTGGCCGCTGGCGAACACGCGCAGCGGCAGCGCCGAATCCAGCGCGGGCAGCGTGCCGGGCGCGGCCAGGCGCATCCCCACCAGGTTGGCGCAGTCGCTGTAACCGCTGGCCGCCTGCGGCAGCAACTCGCCGGCGCGCGCGTCCCACAGCCCAGCCCACCCGGCCTGCGCCGCGGGGATGGCCTGCAGCGCGCTTTCCAGCAGCGTATTGAGGATGCTGGTGGGCGAGAAATCGCCCAGCTTGCGGCTGAATTCCAGCAGCGTGTCCATCTCGTGCAGGCGCTGGCGCGTCTCGTGCAGCAGTGCCAGGTTTTGCAGCCCCACGCTCACCTGTCGCGCCACGCGCGCGAACGCCTGGCGGTCTTCCTCCAGGAACGGCGGCAGCACTTCATTGCCGATTACCAGCACGCCGCACAGGCCTTCACCCTGAAGCGGCATGCCCAGCATGCTGCGCGCTCCCAGCGCGCGCAGGAAATCGTTCTCCGCCCACTGCGGATCATTGGCCAGGTCAGCGCTGAACAGCAGATTGCCATCCTGCAGCAGGGCGCGCAATGGGTTGCGCTGGCCGAACAGCGCGCGCGGGTTGACCCCCGCCGGCGGCTCGCCGATCACTTCCAGCAGGTTGGCGCCCGCGGGCGTCTTCTCGCCCACCAGAGCCACCTGCATGTGGAAGCGCGCCAGCAGCTCGCGCGCCACGCTGGCCAGCACCGAGCGCGTATCCGCCTGCGAGTTGGCAACTTCGGCCAGTTCCAGGCCGCCACGCAGCCGTGCCGCCTGGCGCTCCAACTGGCGCACCTGCTCGTCTTGCTGGCGCACCTCGGCCACCAGCAGCGGAATGCGCTCGGCGTTCTCCTCCACCTCGGCTCGCAGGCGTTCGGCCTCGGCGCGCGAGTGGGCGGCTTCCTGCTCCAGGCGCGCGGCCGTGTTATGGCTGCGGATCATAATCACCGCCTGCAGCGCGAACAATTCCACCGCGCGGAAGGTCTGCCAGTCGGGACGGCGGCCGTCGCGCGGCGCGTCCACGCTGATCAAACCCAGCGGGGTATCGTCGCTGTCCAGCAGCGGCACAAACAGCATATCGCGCGCGTTCCAGGCGTCATTTTCCTGGTCGTCATTGTCCGGCAGCACGGTGATGGTGTGCACTTCCGCGGGCATCTGCGGCCGGCGGTCAGCGGGTATGTAATACACCGAACCGATGCGGTAGTCCGGCTGCAGCAGCGTGCTCACCGCTTCCCAGCGTGGGCGGTTGGCTTGCAGCAGCGTCCAGTCCTCGGCGCTGACGCCTTCGGCGTGCGCGCGTACCAGCGCGCCGCTGGCCAGGTCGTATAGGCTGATAACCACCACCTGGAACGGAGTCGCCGCACGGATGGCGCCGCCCACTGCTTCCAGCACCTGCGGCAGCGGCAGGTTGGGGCGCAGCGCGCGCGAAATATCAAACAGCCGGGTCAGCGTCTCCAACTCGCGCTTGAGCGCCGTGCCCTGCTGCGCCTGCTCTTCCACCTGGATGGCGCTGCCCAGCACCACCGCCGCCTGCGCCGCCAGCGACTGCGAGATTTCCACCGCGGTGGTGTCGAAGCGGTTGGCGCTTTTGGCGTGCAGCACCATCAACCCGGCCTGCTGGCCGTGATACGCAAACGGCACCAGCAGCGCTGACTGCACGCCCTCGTGCGCGGCGTACCCGGCTTTTTCCGCATCAGGAATGTTGAGTGGCGCGTTCTTCTCAATCACACCCAGTTCGAACGCGGTCAGATCGCGCGCAAATTCGTCGCCAATCGAGAAGCGCGTGCGCGGCGCGCCGGGCGACGGGCGGTTCAAATCGAATAGCAGCAGCATGCCGCAGTCGGCCCGCGTTGTCAGCAGAGCCTCATCGTAGACCATCTGCAGCAGGTAATGCAGGTCCAGCGAGGTGCTCAGCTCGCGGTTGATGCGCGTCAGCGCGCTGAGCTGCTGTACGCGGCGGTGCAGGCTCTCGTCGGTCTGCGCCGCCAGGAACGACTGCTCCACCACCCCGGCCAATTGCCCGGCCACCGTGGCGGCAAGTTGCAGACTACCCTTATCAAAGGCGTGCGGCTGGCGCGCGGCAATCCACATCTCGCCGATGCCCTCGTCGCGCACCACCAACGGCGCCACCACCACTGACTCGATCTTCCAGAAGCTCTGGATCGCCTGGTAATACGGGATAACCGCCGCTTCTTCGCTCAGACTGCCGGTGAACAGCGCGCGCTGGCTGCCGGTAACGGTGAAATGGTACTGCGGGTCGTCCTGGCGCAGGCTGGCCAGCGTCCCGCTGAGCGGCTCAAGGCTGCCAAACATGCTGGCGGGCTGGAATTGCAGCTCGCCGGTGACTTTATCGTACAAAAACACGGCGGCCACGTCGGCCTGCAACAGGCGGCACATCTCCTGCAGCGATATTTTGAGGATCTCCTTGAGGTTGGCGGCCGAACTGGCCAGGCTGGCGATGCGGCGCAGCGCCTCGGCGCGCTGGGCGCGCTGGCGCGACTGCTGGATCAGCGTGAAGTTGTCGATCACCGGGGCGGCCTGGTTGGCCACGATCACCAGCAGGTGCAGCTCGTCCTGGCTGAAGCCACCGCTGCCCTGGGTATGGTTGGAGGCCTGCAAATACCCCAACATGCGCCCACCGGATGCCAGCGGAATGAGCACGGTTTCGCGCATGCTGGCGCCGCGCCCCACGGGGGCTAATCCCAGCGCTTCCCAGGCCGGGTCTTCGGCCGCGTTTTCAGTTAGCAGCACGTCCTGCTCCATCAGCGCCGTTTCCAGCGCGCTGTTGGGCTGCACCGAGACGCGGTACATCTCCAAAAACTGCTCCGGCAGCCCGTAGAACGGCGCCTGGCCTTCCAGCGTGCGCGTGGTTTCGTTGTAGAGCACAAACCCGAGCTGTTCCACCGGGATGAGCGGCAGAATGCTCTGCACCAGCCGCGCGAACAGCGACTTGGGGTCGCGCACCGAGCCAAACGCCTGCGAAAGCTGCGCCAGCCCGCTCAATTCGGCGCTGCGGCGCTGCTCGGCTTCATAGCGCTGGGCGTTGTGCACCGCCGCCGCGGCCTGCCCGGCCACCATCTTGATCACTTCCAGGTCTTCGGGGCGGAACGCACCGGGCGTCAGCGAGCCCAGCGCCAGCGTTCCGATCAGGTCTTTGCCCAGCAGCAGCGGCACGGCCAGCAGCGAGCGCAGCGGCTCCTGCTCGTTGGTGGGCTGGAACGGCAGCTTTTCGGTGGACACGTCGCTGATTAAGATCGGTTTGCGCTCCTGAGCCGCCTGCCCGGCCAGGTTTTCGCCCGGGCGGTAGCGTTCGGGCGCGGCTTCCAGCCGGCGCGCGCCGCTCTCCACGCCGTACAGCCGGTACGGCGCCAGGGCGTCGCTATCGCCGCTGCGCACCGCCAGTTCCATCCAATCGGCGGGAACCAGCTTTTCAATATTTTCCAGAATGGTCTGGATGG
Source organism: uncultured Anaerolineaceae bacterium (assembly GCA_937920255.1). Lineage (GTDB taxonomy): Bacteria > Chloroflexota > Anaerolineae > Anaerolineales > Anaerolineaceae > CALDSL01. The sequence continues at coordinate 11,164 of CALDSL010000433.1, forward strand.
TGGTGTCCAGCTCCAGGCTGGCGGCGATGGCCTGGTTCAGATCGACGAAGGTTTGCAGCGCGTGGCGGTTCTGGCCGCCCCCGTCTGTCGCCAGCCCGGCGGCAAGACCCGGGTCGCGCAGGGTGACCACCACCAGCGGGTTGGGGTGCATCGCCAGGCGGTAGGAGGTGCCCTCCACCAGCCGGCCGTCGAGCACAAAATTGGCCTGGTGCTCGTACGAGCACAGGCCGAAGAACTGCTCCGGCGGGCGAATGCTGCGCGCCAGCCGCTCCAGGTTGGGAAGCTGCCCATCTTTCAGGTGGAACA